>RFIQ01000195.1 GCA_003695565.1 Planctomycetota bacterium
CGTGCCAAAGCGTCGTTTTCTGTCACCCGACAGCACTTCCCAGAGCCGGATTCTCGCTTCCTGCACCAGGTCTTCGGCCGACAATGCGCCGTCGGTCCATCGATAGCGTTGCAGTGCGGCGCGCAGGTGCGGCGCCAGCCGGCACCACAAGGCCTCGAAATCCTCCGCGTCTTCAATGCGCGCCATCGCTGCGGATCATGCGGGAATTCCTGGTCCGGTATCGGCTCACAGCAGCACCCACGAGGCCAGCCCAAGGAAGGCGAAGAACCCGACCACGTCGGTGACCGTCGTGACGAACGGGCCCGAGGCCAGCGCCGGGTCGATTCGGAGTCGGTCCAGCACCAGCGGCACCAGTATTCCGCCGAGGGCGGCCGCCACCAGCGTCAGGAACATCGCCGCGGCGATCACCAGTGGCAGCATCGGTACGCCAAACCAGAGGCCGGCGACCACCGCCATCAACACACCGAATCCCATCCCGTTGATCGCGCCGACCTTGATCTCGCGCCAGGCCACGCGCATCGCGTTCTTTGCAGTCAGCTCGCGGGTAGCCAGTGCACGGACCGCAACCGTCATCGTCTGGGTGCCGGCATTGCCCCCCATCGACGCGACGATGGGCATCAGCACTGCGAGTGCGACCAGCCGGTCGATGGCATCCGAAAACAGGTCGATCACCAGCGAGGCAACGATCGCGGTGACCAGGTTAACCAGCAGCCATACCGCGCGCCCTTTCGCGGTCTCGGTGACGCTGTCCGAGAGGCTGGCCTCGTCGGAGACCCCGGCCAGCCGCAGCAGGTCCTCCTCGTTCTCTTCGTCGAGCACCGCCATCGCGTCGTCGATGGTGATCACGCCGACCAGGCGCCCGTCCTCGTCCACCACCGGTGCCGAAATCAGGTGGTAGTGGTTGAACAGATAGGCCACATCGGATTCCTTGTCCAGCACACCGATGGTGCGGAAGCTGTCTTCGCACAGGGACTTCAGCGGTGTGTCACGGCGGGAAGCCAGCAACCGACCCAGGGCGACATAGCCGGTCGGATGATGCTGTTCATCGACCAGAATGATGTGGTAGAACTGATCCGGCAGATCGTCCTGACTGCGCAGCCAGTCGATGGCCTGCCCTACCGACCAGTCTTCGGGCAGCGCTACCAGTTCGCGCTGCATAAGACGGCCGGCCGAGTACTCCGGATAGGACAGCGAGGATTCGACTTCGACGCGATCGGCTTCTTCGAGGCTCTCGAGGAGTTTGGACTTGGCCTCGTCTTCCAGGTCCTCGACCAGATCGACCACGTCATCCGAGTCCAGCTCGCGTACCGCTTCGGCGAGCACCTCGGGGGGCAGCACCTCGATCAGGGGCTCACGTATGGCCTCGTCCAGCTCGGAGAGTACGTCGCCGTCGATCTCGCGGCCCCACGCCGCGATCAGCGCGGCGCGCTCGTCTTCATCCAGTTGTTCGATCAGATCGGCGATATCGGCCGGATGCAGTGGCTCCAGCAGTTCGGCGACCCGTCCGGAGTCGCCGGCGCGCGCCGCCTCGACGACCTGATCGATCAGCTTGCGATCCAGGACTTCGCTGTCTTCGCTTTCCGGGGATTGCATCGTTTCCTGCAAGGCGCTTTCCTTGTTTCAGAGGTCTGTGTCGATGAACCGGATCGGGGTTGCGTGTGGATCCGCGGGCCACGCAGTATGACCCAGAATCCTGTGCTGATGATATCGCGCGACGGTCCATAGCCCCGTCGACGGTGTGGCACCACGCCAGTGGATCGCGGGTCAATAGAATGTGATAAAAATCACGTTGGGCGGTTATCATGTGCTGCCCCATAGCCAAGGGATTCCACCATGGGTGGGCTGGATGCGCTGGACCCCAAACAGTTGATTGGACGCCGCTTCGGCTCCGTGGTGCTGATTCGCGAGCTGGGCCGGGGGGCGATGGCGGCGGTCTATCTTGGCTACCAACAGACGCTCAAACGGCAAGTCGCAGTCAAGCTGTTGCCGCGTGAGCAGACCGCGTCACCCGAAGCGATGCATCAGTTCCGGGACGAGGCGGAAACGGCCGCAGTGCTCAGCCACCCGAACATCGTCCAGGTGTTCGAAGTGGGGCAGACCGATGACTTTCACTACATCATCATGCAAAGGATCGTGGGCGTGGATCTGGCGATGCTGATTCGGCAGCGCGCCAAACATCCGGTGCCGGAGCGTCGTCGGTTGCCACCCAAATGGGTCATCGCCTGGGTGATCGAAGTGCTCGATGCACTGCATTACGCGCACAAGCGTGGTGTGAGTCACCAGGACATCAAACCTTCCAACGTCATGATCGACAAGGAAACCCGGCGCGCGCTGATCGTGGATTTCGGTATCGCACGCACACTGAAGGCCGAGTATTGGGCCGAGGGCATGGTGGTGGGCACGCCCCGCTACGCAGCGCCGGAACAGGTGGCAGGTCAGCCGCCCGACCCGCGCGTGGACGTGTATGCCGCCGGACTGGTGTTGTATGAGGCACTGGCAGGATGGCTGCCACTCAGGGATCAGAACGATGCGAGGAAACTGATTGCGCGCAAGTTGCGGGCACCCCACACACTGTTCGATCGTCCGCCATCGGCGGTCGCACCGGACATCGATGCCCGTCTGGAACGGATCATCCTGCATGCGATTGCACCTGACCCGGCCGACCGCTATGCGGATTGCGCAGCCTTCAGGCGTGATCTGGCCCATTATTTGCCCACACTCGCGACCAAACGCTGGCAGGCTCGCAAACAGGGATGAAC
>RFIQ01000196.1 GCA_003695565.1 Planctomycetota bacterium
GCATCAAGGGGCTGGCCGCCGGTTTCGACGCGCACCGGGTTTCCGAGATCGCACTGGCCATCGAAACCTTGGTCACCGAGGGGGATCTGAAGACGGCCGAAAGCAAGGTCCCTGAGCTGCAAAGTTCGATCGAAGACCTGCACCGAGAACTGGATCGGTTCACGTCCTCCGGTTAATAGTCACCGCATTTGTAACCGTGGGATAGGCCTCCGGCCTGTCGTCCGTGTCGTCGTAACCATCGTAGGGTGGGACCAGCGGGCGGCATTTCTCGATTCGTAGCGTTGCAAGAACCAGGTCGGAATTTGAGAAAGGCTCCCAAGGGATACCGCACGCCCGCGCCGGCCCACCAAAAAGCCGGCGTGGTATGTTGTCGACCATCAACAGGGCATTGGTGGGCCGGCGCGGGCGAGTTTATTGGCTCGTCGCCGCACGTTCAACAACCTGTTCTCCATCCACGCTGCATTTACGTGTTCAAGGCCTCGCCCGCTTGTCCCACCCTACGCTTGCTGTCGTCCTAGTTGTGATGACAGGCTGGAAGCCTATCCCACGCATGGCATAGGCTTCCGGCCTGTGGTCTTCCGTGCTGCATCGCGTGGAAGGAGCCATACGACCCAGCGAAGTCATAGGGGGCTGATCGTCCAACGATCAGTCGGGCCGCCTGGTAACCGACCAGTTGATTGTCGAGCATGCGGCAGCTCGCCTTTTCCTTCGGAAAACACACGAAAACCAATCCCAAATGAGTTTGGCACGGGACGTGCGAAAGGGTTCTTCTGAGTCACAAGACTGGTCGTCAGCCACATCGGCTGGCCCAAACCAAACCTAGAGCAGGAGAATCGTCATGCTAAGTTGGGCCCTTGCATTCTTGATCATTGCTTTGATCGCCGGTGTTCTCGGTTTTACAGTCATTGCTGGAACCGCTGCCTGGATCGCGAAGATCTGTTTCATCGTCTTCCTGATCCTCTTTGTCGTGAGCCTGATTGCGGGAAGAAGAACAACGCCGTTGACGTAATCCAACTTTGCATTTGAGGATCGCCAAAGCTAGCTCCACACCCTCATGTGCGTTAGTCGACGATGGGGCAGAAGTCAATCTGCGTCCACAGTCGTGGCGATCTTGATTCCCAGCGAGCGAATTTTGTTGCGGAGGCTGCCGCGGGTGATACCTAAAATGCGAGCGGCCTCTGACTGGTTGCCCTCGGTGCGGGACAACACTTCAGTCAGCAAATAACGCTCCATCACCTCCAGGGTCTCCGCATACAGGTCGGAGGTTCCGGCGTCCAGACGCGAGTGCACGAAGTGCCGCAAGTCGGTGGGCAGTGACGATTGCTCGTCTTCGTCGGTCGCCTGAAAAACGGAGTTGTCCCGAACCGCGGAAGCTCGCGAATCGGGCGATCGAATGAACTCGGGAAGGTCATGTGCGGCGACGATGGGACCGGCTGACTGCAATAGCGTGCGGCGGATTACCGCCTCCAATTCCCGGATGTTTCCCGGCCAGGAATACGACTTTAGGGCTTGCAGCGCGTCCGGTGCAATGCCTTCGACCGTACGCCCGACTTCGGCGCCGATGCGAGCCAAAAAATGCTGGATCAGCAAGATCAGGTCGTCGCCACGTTCACGCAACGGAGGCAGTTCGATCGTGTAACCGTTCAGGCGATACAGCAGGTCCTCGCGAAATTCGCCGCCGGCCACCATCTGCTCCAGATCCCGATTGGTCGCCGCGATGATCCGAACATCGGTTTGGATCGTTTCATTGCCCCCAACGCGTTGAAACTCGCGCTGCTGCAACAGTCGCAGAATCTTGCTCTGCAACGTCGCAGGCATGTCACCGATCTCATCCAGAAACAGCGTGCCGCCGTTGCACTGCTCGAACTTGCCGATGCGTTGGCGATCCGCGCCGGTAAAGGCACCTTTCTCGTGACCAAACAACTCGCTTTCCAGGAGTTGTTCGGGAATCGCCGCACAATTGACGGCCAAAAACGGACCGTCGGCCCGATCGCTGTGCTGGTAGATGGCCCGCGCGATCAATTCTTTTCCCGTGCCACTTTCGCCACGGATCAAAACGGTAACGCGCTGTGGAGCCACCCGGCCGATGGCCTTGAAGACTTCTTGCATCTGGGGACTGCGTCCAACGATCTGGTCCCCCTGGTCCACGGGAACAACTGCGTCGTCCATACTGACCGGAACGCTCATCAACCGCCGCATCTGGATGGCCCGCTCGGTCAGCTCGCACACGGTGCGCAAATCCAGCGGCTTCAACAAATAATCGAATGCCCCCTGCTTCATCGCCTGGATGGCCGTGTCACTCGTTCCTCCTCCCGTGATGTAGATGACGGGCAATTTCGGGTCGAGCGCCCGGATCTTGGAGAACGCTTCGAACCCGGACATCTCAGGCAGTTCAATGTCCAAGTGGACGACGTCGGGCCGGTGGTCCTGAATGGCCTGGAGCGCCGATTCCGCATCCTCGACGGCGACAATCGTATGATCGGAATCGGCAAACGCCTGGGTCATCAAATGGCGGATCGCCCGATCATCGTCCACGACCAGAATTGTTCCCATCAAACGCCCTATCCCTAACGTTCAGTTGGCCAACTGGAGACCGCAAAATTTTCGAAACGAGAAACCGTTCGGTAACAAACCACGCCAGAACAAGCGACCTAAGCCATCGGCTCTCAAGACTATGTCGGCGCAATAAACACGCGGTTCCAATATACCACCTTGCCCCCCCAATGCGAGTACTCTGTGCATCCACATGTTGTTTCGACCACCTTTAGGCAACGAAAGACTTGCCGTGGGATAGGCTTCCAGCCTGTCAACCAAACAAATCACGTGGGATAGGCTTCCAGCCTGTCAACCACGTCACCTACCGGCATTCAGTACACAACCTGAACCGATACTGGGATCGTCAGCCATTCCGTCTTGCCCAACGAACATCGAACCCATCATGTATTGCAGCAGCGTCAAATCAGACGATTAGAATCAATTGAGAAGTGAGACACTGAAACACTAACAGAGATTACGGAGAGGCTGGCGTGGAGGACAAGGAATCGAACCAGGAGGTCAGCGAGCCCGTGTCTCAAGAGACCTACCGGCGGCAATCGGCGATCAGTGTCACCCAGGCGACCGTTACCGTCGTGGCCTTGATCGTCCTTGGGACGGTCTTTGTCGTCGCATCGGAAATCGTCCTGACGTTGTTTCTGGGAGTGGTCTTTGCCGTATTCCTGAAACGACTGGCGTTGCTGATCGATTCGGCGATTCCTCTGCCTGCCGGATGGTCGATCGCCGTCGTTGTGGGAGCGTTGCTGTTGCTGGCAGCCGGTGCGAGCACATTGTTCTATGTGCAGATCGACCAGCAGTTGACGGCCGCCAACGCACAGATCGACGCGGGGGTTGCACGCTTGCAAGACCTTGCTCAACGTTCACCGACCGTCCGGTCCGTCGTATCGTCCATTCCGTTTCTGTCCGAAACGATCCAGGCCCACGACGGAAACAC
>RFIQ01000197.1 GCA_003695565.1 Planctomycetota bacterium
GGCTTTCCTCCCCCAGGCCCCCCGAAGCGCCATCCCGAGCGTTCCTGAGCGGTCCCGGTCGCATCCCCTTTTCGCAGCCTGCTTGCTCCCCTGCGAATGCTGCCAATAGGAGGTTTGAAAGGTTGGCTGGTAACGTTCGTAACGGATGCAATGGATGCGCCGAGGAAGGGCTGCGAATCGAAATGCGATAAATGCTTCGCGCAGCCGCTAACTCAGGCGGTGCGTTCTAGGATTAGGTGTTCGACGTCGCAGACGGTCGTCGCGGGAGAGGCACTCGCGGGAAGCGAGTCCCGCAACGGGTGTCCAACTGGTCGAACGCAGCGAGAGGGGCAAATCAGGGTCACACGTGGCACAAGTTAGGCAAGTTCATGGTTTCTCCTGAAACAGGGACGGAAGTCGCACACGATGCATGGAGTGGGGCCGGTACCGCTCCAACGCCAACGGCGAAAGGGGCTGGCCATCCAGCCAACCCGCTTGTTCAATCGAAGCTGGGTCCCTATGCCGGATTGTTCTTCGCCATGCGGGCCAAGCATCCCCCCACTGCCGACCATGCCTTGCGCGTGGCCATGCTGTGCTCGAAATGGGCAAGCTGGCGGCAGATGGAGGAGGAATCGCGCAGCCTGCTGGAAGTCGCAGCACTGTTGCACGATATCGGCAAGATCGGCATCCCCGACCGGATCTTGATGAAGCAATCCCAGCTGGACCGCAGCGAAGCCCTGGTCATGGAGATGCAGGTCGAGGTTGCTGAGGAACTGTTGCAGGGCGCGCAGGCTAGCCCCCGCCTGATCGCCATCGTCAAACAGACGCATGCCCCCGGGATGATGGATCCGTCCTATCTTCTCCCCGAATCCCGCATGTTGGCCATTGCCGATGCGTGGGATTCCATGACGACCGAGCAGGTTTTTCGGCGGGCGCACAGCCGCGAACGCGCCCTGGAGGAACTCTTCTCGCACGCTGGTGAACAATTCGATACTTCGCTGGTCGAGCAATTCGCCGACTTGATCCGCATCCCCCGCCCCGAGTTGGATGCCGAACTGGCCTCGCGGTGGATCGGACGAGTCGTGCCCGATTTGCCCACCGGTTTCGAGCACGGCGGGCCCATACTGCAGCATGGCGCGGTTCGCAATCTGATCGACGGCGTGTTTCACTATCGCATGCTGGAAGCGATTCCCCTAGCTGTCGTCTACCTCGACAGCAGCGGCCAGATCGTGTACTGGAATTCCACGGCGGAAAAGATGACCGGGCACCGCGCGGTGACCACGATCCATCAACTTTGGTCGAGCGAACTGATGGGGCTGGAGTCCCTCGACGGCGGACCGCTGGCCGAGGGGGATTGCCCAATCGAGTCCGTGATTCGATCGCACACGCGACTGCGTCGCAAATACCGCGTCCGGCATCAGGACGGCCGCGCGTTGAGTGTTGAGCTGCTGGTGCACCCAGTCTTTCACGGTCGGGAGCTGGCCGGGCTGATTTTGTTGGCCAGCGACGAATCGGAGGAGGCCCAGCTCAAGGATGCCGTCCGGTCTCTCAACGAAATCGCTACCACGGACCCCCTGACCAAGGTCGCCAATCGAGCCGAACTGGATCGCCGGCTGCCCGAGTTCATCCAACGCCACCTCGAAAGTGGGATGCCCGGCAGCCTGATGATCTGCGATATCGATTTTTTCAAGAAGATCAACGACACGTACGGGCACCAGGCCGGCGACGAAGCCTTGGTGACCTTCGCCGGGATCCTCCGTGAGTCGGCTCGATCCGAAGACCTGGTGGCCCGCTACGGTGGAGAAGAGTTCGTGATCTTGTGCCAGAACTGCGACAACCCTTCCGCCACCGCCCGCGCCGAGCAGATGCGACGCAAAGTCGAGGAAACGCCAGTGCCATCCCTGAACGGAACAACCATGACCAGCAGCTTTGGCGTGACGGAAATCCAACCCGGCGACGATGCGGAAACCCTGCTTGCCCGGGCCGACCGCGCTTTGTTTACCGCTAAAGAATCCGGCCGAAACCGCGTCGTACAACTGGGATCCGGGCAGGATGCCGGGCCGTCGGCCAGCGCCGCTCAAGACCACATTTGCGATTATAGCGCTGATCGGGATGGCTCTGCATCTCTGGTTGCTAAACTGTTCCGTGGCGGCCCCAACCTGCTGTTGTCGGCCGAATACCTTACCGCGGTACCCCAGCAAGTCGTCGTGCAAAAACTGGAGGGATTCATCGAGGACCATCGCGGACAGCTCGTCAAGATCGATGGTCCACACATCGTCTTAAGGATCGACAATCGAAAGAACACCAGCCTGTTTCGTCGCGGCGAACGCCCGGCCACCTTGCTGCTGGATGTCAGCCTGTTGGAAGTCCAGTTCCGCGCCGACGGTAACTCCACCACCTACCAACGGCGCACCAAAGTCACGGTGACGGTACGCCCCGAACGCGCTCGCGACCGCCGCCTGGAGTCACTGCGCAACCAGGCCCTGCGGCTGCTGACCAGCTTCCAAGCTTATTTGGTTGCCCAACCGGTCACCGAGGAACTCAAGGAACGCATCATCGAACCGCGATAACCCCTTCGCCACCCTCGCCCCCCACAGTCGCCCGCCAACAGGGCTGCCCCGGTTGCGAAATCACCCTATTCCGCATATGGTGCTAACCAGAACATCCTACGGTCAA
>RFIQ01000198.1 GCA_003695565.1 Planctomycetota bacterium
CCTGCCATACCACGCGCGAGCCGAATCTTCGCACGGCCTCTGCCGACAGTCTGGACCAGTTCCATGTTGGTATGCAATTCAGCCATGGGAACCTGCGGTGCTACGCGTGCCACGATCCGCAGCGCCCCCAGGACTTGCGTCGGGCCGATGGCACGCGAGTCGCTGTGGCCGACGCCATGGATTTGTGCAGCCAGTGTCATGGTCCCGAGGCCGAAGCGTACCGGCATGGTGCCCATGGCGGCATGAACGGCGCGTGGGACCTCGAGTTCGGTGCGCGGTACCGCAACCATTGCATCGATTGCCATGATCCGCACGTACCCAAGTACCCAAAGATGATCGTCACCTTCAAACCGCTCGACCGCTTCTTGGTCCCCAAACACGAGGATCACGACACGCCGTAGCGATCGCCGGAAGACCACTGGGCCATTTGCCAGCTAGCCAGACCGCGAGCTCGCGTCGGAACGGTGCCGCATGGCGGAACGGCCTGGCATCGTGATGGCCGAACAACCCAGGAATTTTTCACTAGCAACAGGATTCGACGATGGAACCGAATGCCGAACATGGCCAATCCCCGCCGCCAACCTCGGCGGCGGGTGACGACGGGTCGGGCGGAAACCGCTCGCTGCCAGTGCTGCAGAACACCACGCGGCGCGCAGCGGTCAAGGGCGGATTTGCCACGTTGGGAGTGGCGGCGTTCGCTGCTGCCGTCTCGCCGTTGAAGCAGGCGGCCGAGCGGCTGAGTCCGCAGGAATTCTTTCAAAAGCACTATGAAGAGCTGACGCCCCAGGAGAAACAACGAGTGATCGCCCGGTTGGAAGCCGAGGCGCGCGAGCGGTTCGATCGCGACGTGACGATCGCCGACGACCGTCCCATCCCGGGCACGAAGTTCGTGTACGCGATCAACCTCAGCAAGTGCAACGGCAACGGCCGATGCGTCGAGGCCTGCCATCGCGAGAACAACCACGATCGCGACACGCACCAGTCCTATATCCGCATCCTGGAAATGCCCAAGGGGACCTTCAGCATGGAGGACGCCACCACGACCTACGACGGCGTGGTACCCAAGCAGGACAAATATTACTTGCCAGTCCAGTGCCAGCAGTGCGACGAGCCGCCGTGCGTGGACGTCTGCCCCGTGAAAGCGACGTGGAAGGAAGAGGATGGCATCGTCGTCGTCGATTACAACTGGTGCATCGGATGCCGGTACTGCGAAGCCGCCTGTCCGTACCACGCCCGTCGGTTCAACTGGAAGGAACCGAACATTCCCGCGCGCGAAATCAATCCGGACCAGAGTTACCTGAGCAATCGAGTGCGTCCGGCTGGAGTGATGGAAAAATGCACCTTCTGCTTGCATCGCACGCGGCGCGGCAAGCTGCCTGCATGCCTGGAGGCCTGTCCCACCGGCGCCCGGGTGTTCGGGAACATCTTGGACCCCGACTCGAACATCCGCTGGATCCTGGAAAACAAACGCGTGTACGTCCTGAAGGAAGAGCTGGGGACGAAGCCCTCCTTTTTCTACTACTTTGATTGACCGCCAACAAGGAATCGATCGGTGAGTACATCAACCGCTGCGCCTTCGAGTCAGGTCCCGTCGCCGTCTGGGCCAACCCGGCTGAGTTATCTCCGCTTTTTGGGTTGGTCGCTGTGGCTGGCCACCGAGGGCTCGTTGGCCTTTTACGCCTGGATGACCGTCTTGACCGCCGTCTTCCTGGTCGGCGCCAACGCTTGGGCCAACCAGGTGGCGCACGGGATGATCGTCACGCACATGACCGACCATGTAAGTTGGGGGCTGTACATCGCCAACTTCACCTTCATCGTGGGGTTGGCGGCCGGGGGAGTCATGATGGTCATCCCCGCCTATGTGTACAACGACCGCAAGATGCATGACGTGGTGATCATCGGCGAGCTGCTGGCCATCGCCGCCATCGTCATGTGCTTGATGTTCGTCCTGGCCGATTTGGGACGACCGGAACGGGCCTGGCACCTGATCCCTGGTATCGGGAAATTCAACTTCCCCATCTCGATGCTGACCTGGGACGTGATCGTGCTCAACGGATACTTGCTGTTGAACCTGCACATTTGCGGGTACCTGATGTACACGCGTTTCCTTGGCCGCCAGCCCAACCCGGCCTGGTACGTGCCATTTGTGATGCTGTCGATCGCCTGGGCCATATCCATCCACACCGTCACGGCGTTCCTGTACTGCGGATTGGGCGGGCGGCCCTTCTGGAATTCCGCCCTACTCGCGCCCCGATTTCTCGCATCTGCCTTTGTTTCCGGTCCAGCGTTTTTGATCGTCGCGCTTCTGCTGTTGCAGCGAACCACTCCGATCCGACAGCTCGATGGTCCCATTCGAACTTTGACGCGCATCGTGCAAGTCACGATTCTGGTCAACCTGCTGATGCTGGTCTCCGAGTTGTTTACACTCTTTTACGCCGGCGGATCCCACGCCAGCGCCGGTTGGTATCTGTTTTTCGGCTTGGACGGACACCGCGCGCTGGTGCCCTGGACCTGGACTTCAGTCGCTTGCAACGTGGTGGCTGCAATCCTGTTCCTCAAACCGGGTCTGGCCAGCGGCCGGCACAACGCCATCCTAGCCCTTGCCTGTTGTCTGGCATTTGCCGGGATTTGGATTGAAAAAGGGATGGGATTGATCATCCCCGGATTCGTACCCAGCACCTTGCACGAGATCGTGGAATACACCCCCAGCCTGGCCGAATGGCGCATCACCGCCGGGATTTGGGCAGCCGGTTTGATGGTCTTCACCATCGCCCTCAAAACCGCGCTTCCCACCCTCATTCACCCCCACCCCGACGACTCCCC
>RFIQ01000199.1 GCA_003695565.1 Planctomycetota bacterium
CCCCGATGATGCCATCCACCGCGGACTGGATCGGCAGACGGAGCGCGACATCGCCCGCAAGAACAATTTCTTCTGCAACTACCAACCACTCACCCGGGAACAGGTCCAGGCTGAAGTAGACAACGTGTTGCAGTTCAGCGAGTACACCGAGCCGATGCAGGACATGCTCCGCGCCGCCTTGCAGGCCAATGCCACCTACGTGGTCAGTTCGGCCCACCCGCGGATCGTCAACGGGAAACCGACCAAGAACCCGCGCTACCTGCAGGATCGACCGGATTTGGCAACACCGGAGCTCCGCTATATCGCCATGCGCAGCATGCAGTTGTACCGTGGGCTGCCGGCAAAGGCTCCGGTCTACACACCGGTGGCAGCCGTCCTGTCCGGGCGTCGAAATAATCCTCCTGACAAGAAGAAGGGCATCCGGTCGTTGGCGGTTTACAACCCGATTCATTACCAGGAACTGCCCGAGCTGTTCATGGACTACATCTGCTCCCTGACCGGTAAGAGTCCATCGACGACCGGTGCGGGCAGCGAAGGGGCGCTGACCAAAGGCCCGTTCAATGCGCTGCTGCCCATCCACGATCTGAATGCCGCTTTGACCAGCATGATTCTCACTGGCCTGGGCGGGTACTCGACCGCGGCTGGCTACGTGGGCAGCTTCCGTGAGGTGGGACATGACATCAGTTTCCTGGTCCCCGAACTATGGTGCCGCCTGTCGGCACGAGAACGGGACCCGCAATTCCTGATCGGCGAAGGCATGCTGGAGAAACTGGAAGATTACGAATTCGGCGGCCAAAAGGTGCTGGCCAGCCGGCTGGGATACCGCATCACCTCCCGGTTCGTGCGACACTTCTTCGGCCGCATGTTCGACAACCCGGACAAGGTGTTCGACGAAGCCATTTTGCGGCCCGAAACGCAAGATCCCGAGGGCTACGCCGACGGCATCCACCACATCACGGAAGCCCAGCAACGCGTGGCGCGGATGTACTTCGAAGACGGCAGCTACGAATTGGCTGTTCCACCCCTCCAGGCCGTGTTGTCGGTCATGGCGGAAGGCCATTGGAATGGCAAGTCTATCGAGGACCCCGAGGTGCGAGACATGTTCCGCCGCGAAACGATGCTCGGCAGCGATTGGTATCAGGCTCGGTTGGATGCCAAACGCCGCGCCGACACGCGTTTGTGGCAGCGCCACCGCGAATACTTGCAGCAGTTCCTGCAACGGAGCACGCATTCGGATGTTGCCCAACGATTGGAGTTGGAAAAACGGATCGCGCAGGCCGATCGGCGGTTGGAATTCTTTCAAACCGACGCTTACCTGCAACGAATACACGGCACCGTTGGGGCCGACCCAGCCCTGGTTCCCGAGATCAGCGAGCCAAGCACTTCGCAACGACAAGGCCAGGAAGTACCAACGGGGTGAGTCGGACGAGCCCGGATTGCCCTCACGAAGGGACGAACCGGGCCAGCACCGCCGTTAGTCGCCCGGCAGTCCCTGCCGGATCAGCTCCCACCGGCCGGGCCCGTTCAACCCAACTGGTAACGCTGGACTCGGTGGTTCATGGAATCGAGCACATGCAACTGCCGCCGAGAATCGAGTTCCAGGGCCCAGGGGCTTTGGAATTGGCCAGGGGCCTTGCCTGGTCCGCCCCACAGTTCCAGCCCGCGTCCCTGCCGATCGAACCGCTGGACGCGATGGTTGCCGTACTCGACCACCAACAGCGTTTCGTCCCGGTCAAATACGATTCCATACGGGTACTGCAATTGCCCCGGCTGGCTTCCCGGCGTCCCCCAACAAGCAACCAACTCGGGCGGATCCGACGCCGGATCGAACACTTGGATGCGATGGTTGCAGGCATCGGCAACCCACAGGTACCCATGGCCATCGACGATCAGGGATTGGGGACGTGAAAATTCGCCGGGTCGGCTGCCTTGGGATCCCCACCGCCGCACAAACTCACCGTCAACGTCGAACTCCTGTATCTGGTCGACCTGACCGTACTGTCCGATGAAGGTGTGCCCGCGAGCATCCTGGGCGACGTCGGTAACGAAATGGAACTGGCCGGGTGCATCTCCATGCGTTCCACCGATTGTCTTCGATTCGACCAGCGTCCCGTCAGGCAGGTAGGCGAGCATCCGAAAGTAGTGGGTGTCGGCCACCAAGAGATATTGCCCGTCGACGGACCACGCCAGCCCAGTGGGCTTTCCCTGCTTGATTTCCGGCGTCCGCCATCCCCGCAGAAACTCCCCATCCGGCGTGAAGACCTGGATGCGTCCCGTCATGTCGACGATGTACAGTTCGTCCTCTGGCGACACCGCAATGGCGCGGGGTTTCAGAAATCTGCCGTTGGCCAGGCCCCGTCGCCCCCACACCAGGTCGGGGTGGCGACCACGGCCTGCCGATCCGACGCAACCGGGGGTCGAGAGCAACCAACCAGCCGCCAGCGCGACCCCTGTGCCCCCCAGCCGCAAGGCCTGGCGTCGATGCGGCGGCGACTGCTCTCGGTTGCGTTCCATCAATCAGCTTTATCCGGTTGAATGGGAAAGGGGTCGTGGTATACCATGCGTTGAGCAACATCATCCCCGTGGATTGATGGGCGGTCCGGCCAGCGGACTGCCCCGCCGCACTTCGCGCGACGGCGTCCTCGGTTTGTCCCACAGGGTCCGGCGTCGCGCATCGATCTCATGCGAGGATGGAAGTGCACTCCGGAGCGTCCCTCCGCCGCACGATAATTCGATCGGCTCCTACAGCCAGTATACGTAAATCAGCCCCGCTGGGGGCGGCTTTCCCTTTCTGCGGAATCGGCATGGCAAACCTGTTTGATTGGAATCGCACGGAGGATCCGCGGGATATCGTCCATGTGACTGTTCAGGCCTTGGTGGAGGGCCACCTTGTCGTTTTGCCCACCGAAACGGCTTACCATGTCTTCGCCAGCGGATTGCACGCCGATGCAGTCCAGCGTCTGGCCAGCGTGGCGGACAGGGGGCCGATTGCTTTGTTTGTGCGCTCGGGGCAGGAGGCTCGCGACTATGCACCCTCCGCCTCCAAAGTCGCTCTGCGGATGGCTGAGCGCGGATGGCCCAACCCATTGGTGCTGGAGTTGCCAGCCGGTGCGCCCGACGGCCTGGTTGCCAGGTTGCCGGAAGCAGTGCAGTCCCTGGTGTTGTCCGCCGAAGGGTTTGTGCCCCTGCGCGTGACGGCTCATCAGGCAGTGCAACATGCGTTGCGGTTGATGCCTGGCCCCTTGGTGGGGGCACCCCTGCCCGTCAGCGATACAGCAACGCAGCCTTCCATACCACCATCTCTGAGCGGCGAAGTGGCGTGCATCGTCGATGCTGGTGCGCCATCTCAAGCCGGTCCAGCCACGCGCGTGCGCGTCGAGGAGAACCGCTGCCTCCTCCTGCATCCCGGATCGCTGCCAGCAGACAAGCTGGCACAATTTGCGCAAATGATCGTTTTGTTCGTCTGCACCGGCAACACCTGCCGCAGCCCCATGGCGGAGACCTTGTTTCGAAAACTCGTCGACGAGCGGTTTCCAGAACTTCGTCGCAGCGAGTTACCTCCCCTATACGTTGGATCGGCCGGCATCAGCGCATTTCCCGGTGCGACGGCCTCGGAGCAGGCCCACGCGGTCATGCAGCAGAGAGGGCTCAGCCTGGTGGACCACCAAAGCCGCCCGCTTACCGAGCGCGCTGTTGAAATGGCCGATCGAATCTACACGATGACGCGCAGCCATCGGGATGCCATCCTTCATCGCTTGCCGCAACACGCCGCCAAGGTGGAGTTGCTGAGCCCGGACGGTGAAGATGTTTCCGATCCCTTCGGCGGTCCCCAGCCGGTGTACGCTGCGTGCGCCGATCAGATCGAGGCCATGCTTCGCCATCGATTGGAAGATTTTTGCCCTACAGACTTTCCGATGTGGTCGCGGTCGCGATGAAGCACTGCGTGGCTCGCCCTACGCGTCGTTCCACAACAGCAGCATGGTACGCGGCGGACCAGCGATTAAAATAAGTCTCCCTTCCCTGCCGGTCCCCCTCTCGTCGACGCATCACCGGAGAGGTGTACTGCCAATTCGCCGAGGGTGCGGGGAGGCCTCTGCACGACTGGCGGGCCGACGAAGATGCAGCCGTGTGACACGCTTTCCCATTGGTCGCCAGCGACATCGGTTCGTCGCGGCTGGGATAAACACATACCAATTGAAACGAACGTTGCAGCCTACCGCTGCGCTTGAGGGAACCAATTATGCAACTTCTTCCATATGTTCCAGAATGCCCCCAATCCCCTGGGATCGTCGGCCGGTCAGTACTGCCGGTGCTGGCTCCTTGTTCCGGTCTCTGCGGTCGCATTGCGCTGGCAATCTCCGGCGCGGTGCTGGCTGTCCTCGTCGCCGATCGGGCTGTAGGGCAGGATGTCCCCGAGCCGAATCCACCGAAGATCGAGAGTGCATCCGACGAAGCTGCCCTGGCCATGCAGGGCTTTCGCCTGGCCGAAGGGCTGCAGGTGGACCTGTTTGCCGCCGAGCCGGATATCGCCAACCCAGTGGCGTTTTGGGTAGCGGATTCTGGCGATGTTTACGTGTGCGAGACCTTTCGCCAGGGCACCGGTGTCGTCGACAACCGCAGCTACGACGATGCCTGGGTCGACCGCGACCTGGCCGCTCAAACCGTGGAAGACCGCCGACGCTACCATTTGGAATTGCTGGACCCGGACGCGATCGCTCAGTTCTATCGGTTCGATGATCGCATTCGCCTATTGATCGATCGGGACCGCGACGGTCGGGCGGATGAGGCTCACGTGTTCGCCGACCACTTCAATGATCTGATCGATGGCACCGGTGCGGGGGTCCTCGAGTTCAAAGGCAATGTCTATTACACATGCATTCCCAATCTGTATCTGATGCGCGATGAAGACGGTGATCACCGCGCCGACGGAAAAACCATACTGCATACTGGATTTGGCGTGCGCGTAGCCTTTCGTGGTCATGACCTGCACGGACTGACCATCGGCCCGGATGGCAGGTTGTACTTCAGCATCGGCGATCGCGGTGCCAATATCCCCGTCCCTGGAGGCCGGATCGTCAATGTGGAATCGGGATCGGTGTTTCGGTGCGAACTGGATGGATCGAATCTGGAGTTGTATGCCACGGGCTTGCGGAATCCGCAGGAACTGGCATTCGACGACTGGGGAAATCTGTTTACCGGAGACAATAATTCCGACAGTGGCGACCGCGCCCGCTGGGTCTATGTTCTGGAGGGTGGCGATAGCGGATGGCGGATGGCGTACCAGTACCTTCCCGACCGCGGACCATTCAACCGCCAGCGGTTGTGGGAGCCCTGGCACGCGGGGCAGCCGGCCTACATCGTCCCTCCGGTCGCCAACATCGCCGACGGCCCTTCCGGGTTGGACTACTACCCGGGAACTGGATTCGGTGATCGTTTTCGGGAACAGTTCCTGTTGGCAGACTTCAGGGGGTCGGCTAACCAAAGCGGCATTCGGTCGATTCGCAACGAGCCGGACGGTGCCTTTTTCCGCATCGCTGAAGATGGCCAACCGGTGTGGGAGATTCTGGCCACCGACGTCCAATTCGGCCCCGATGGTGGGCTGTACATCAGCGATTGGGTCGATGGTTGGGTAGGGGTCGGCAAAGGCCGCTTGTACCGCGTCGTCGATCCCCGGGCAGAGGATCCGCGGGTGATCGCCGAAGTCCGTGATTGGCTGGCCGCCAACGTCGCCGAAATGCCTGCCGAGGACCTGGCCGCTGCATTGTCCCACGCCGATCGGCGGATTCGATTGAAGGCGCAACTCGAGCTGGCTGCGCGGGGCCGGGCGGACATGTTGCAACGCGCCGCTCGGCACGGAGTGCACCGATTGGCACGGCTGCACGCCCTGTGGGGGCTGGAGCACTGCACGCGTTTGCACCCAGAGCATCGCGCTTCCCTGAGCCAGTTGCTTCAGGAACTGGCCGCCAGCGATGACGCGCAGTTGCGAGCCCACGCGATCCGTCTGATCGGTGAAACCGGCGATGCAGACTCACTCGATTTGGTGCGTGCAGGGTTGGTGGACTCCAGCCCCCGCGTCGTCTACTTTGCAATGATGAGCGTTGGAAAACTCCGCGACGCGGCATCGTTCGAATCGATTGTGGATCGAATCGCCCAGCATCCCGCCTCCGACCCCGCGTTGCGGCACGCTGGCATCATGGCGTTGGCATCGATCGCCACCGCCGACCGTTTGCGGGAACTGGCCGACCACCCGTCGACGCAGGTCCGCTTGGCCGCGGTGGTGGCACTGCGCCGCCAACTGTCTCCGGCGGTGGCGACCTACCTGGACGACCCCGATCCAGCGGTGTTTGTCGAGGCGGCTTGCGCCATTCACGACCAACCGATCCCCGAGGCCCTCGAGGCGTTGGCAGCATCCATCGATCGGCGCAGGGCCCCAGAACCATTTTGGCGCCGCGTGTTGAACGCCAATTTCCGCTTGGGTGGCCAACGGGGAGCCGAGGCGCTGGGCGAATTTGCTGCCGACTCGAGCCGCTCCCGGGCCATGCGCATCGAGGCGATGCAGATGCTGGGTGACTGGGCGGATCCCCGCGATCGCGACCGCGTGCTGGGCATGTGGCGACCGATCGGCCCAAGGTCCCCGGCACCCGCCATCGCTGCGCTGCGGAAGCGAATGGAATCGATCGCCCAGGAGGCAGATCAGGAGCTGCTGCTGGAGTTGGGCCGCGCCGCCAGCCGCCTGGCAATGCGGGAAGCCATTCCGGTGCTGGAACGAATCTCCCGAAACGAAGAAATCGACGCGTCCGCGCGGGCCGAAGCCATCCGAGCTCTGGTGGACCTCGAGGCCCCCGGCGCATCCGACATCGTGCGGCGCGCCTGGCAAGCCCCGCAGCAGGAATTGCGCATCGTCGCACTCGAATTGACTCCACAGACGATGCCCGAGGAGGCCGAGAGCGTGCTGTCGCAAGCAGCGTTGACCGCCGCAACAATGGAAGAACGCCAGGCAGCGATCGAGGGGCTGAGCCGGTTGAATGGTCTGTCCGGACCTGGATTGAACGTCCTGGAAGCCTGGGCGGCCGGTGACCTGCCCCCGGAGGTCGCCCTCGAGTGCCGCTTGCTGGCCGAAAAGTTCGCTTCCCTGCCGCCCGTTCGTTCCCTGCTCGATCGCGTAATGTCCCAGCGCTCGCCCGACTCGAAACTCGATGCCTACCGCGAGGCCTTGTACGGCGGCAACGCTAAAGCCGGTAGGGAGATCTTTTTCAACAAGGTCTCCGTCTCTTGCGTGCGCTGCCATAAAGTCGACGGCACCGGGGGCGATGTCGGGCCAGATCTCTCCAAGATCGGCTTGGAGAAGAGCCGGGAATACCTGCTGGAGGCGATCGTCGATCCGAACAAAGAGATTGCCAAGGGATTCGCCTCGGCAGTTGTGCTGGACGCTGACGGTCTGGTCCATACCGGTGTCGTGCGGGAAGAAACCGATGAAGTCCTGAAGCTGGTCGATGCCGAAGGCAACGAAATCGTCATTCCTCAAGATGACATCGAATCGCGGCGTCCCAGCAACTCAGCCATGCCTGAGGATACCGTCAAGAATCTGACACTGAAGGAACTCCGCGACCTAGTCGAGTTTCTCTCACGGCTCAAAGGCCAACCAGGCAAAGCGCAAGCTGAAGTGCTGTGACGTGGCCTCGGCCCGGCTTCGCAACCGGTAGCGATCCGGCAAAACCAACCACGATTCTCTCTCGGAGCAAGTTAATGGAAGGCAGTTCATTCGCGGTGGGATTCAGCACAGGCATGGGATCCGGAATCGCCGTAGGCATCTCCATCGGTGCCTCGGATAAAAAGTCCCTGATCACGCGGCTCAAGCGCAAACTGGACGAAGCGGTTGCCAATGGGCAGATCGTCCTGAACGACGCGGACGGCAACGCCATGACCGGCGAACAATTGTTCCAGCTGCTACAGCAGAACAAAGAATGACCTGTTCTTAGGCCAATCGCTGGAGTTCCTGCGCCAGCCCTCCAACTCCACATCGAATATGGCATCGTAGGCTCGCACGAGCAGCGCCCAAGCGCCTTGGTCACCACCCTACTCCGATCGGCCACAGCGACCTTGTGATATGCCCTTCCAGTAGCCAGGTCAGCGCACCTCCCCAGCCGTCCAGTCAGCTACGAATCCAGCACTCAGCGGTCGGATGCATTCCGGCGGTCGCAAGTCCGCGTTTCTACATCAGCGTTCGTCAGTGTTCATCAGCGGTCTCCAAACACCGCAAACACAAACCGCTGATCCACGCGCTGATTCCATTCCCGCCCGCCTGATGCGATGCATTCACTTACCGGAATCGCCGAACAGCCGTTCCTTCAGGAACGAGTATGCCAGAGCCATCATGTAAGCCCGTTGCTGGTTGTTGGCCGCTCCGCCATGCCCGCCCTCGATGTTCTCGTAATACCACACATCGTGTCCTTGCGATTCCATCAAAGCCATCATTTTCCGCGCATGGCCGGGGTGAACACGGTCATCGCGGGTCGAGGTCAAAAACAGAACGGCCGGATAGTGGCGGTTCGGGTCCACGTTATGGTAGGGAGAATACGTTTTGATGAACTCCCATTCCCCCGGAGAATCCGGGTTGCCATATTCGGCCATCCAACTGGCTCCCGCCAATAACAAATGGTAACGCCGCATATCGAGCAGGGGAACTTGGCACACGGCACAGGCGAACAAATCGGGGTAGTGGGTAATCATGTTTCCAACCAATAGTCCGCCGTTCGACCCACCTTGAATACCCAGCTTCTGTGGGCTGGTGACGCCGCGACGAATCAAGTCCTCGGCCACCGCTGCGAAATCCTCGTAAGCGCGCAATCGGTTCTGCTTCAGCGCCGCCTGGTGCCAGCGCGGACCATATTCTCCTCCCCCCCGGATGTTCGCCACGACGTAAACGCCGCCCGCGGACAACCAAGCCCGCCCCACCGTCGCGCTGTAGCTGGGTGTCAGTGAGATCTCGAAACCTCCGTAACCGTACAGCAGCGTTGGATTCTGGCCATCGAGTTTGAGATCAACAGGCGCTACCATGAAATAGGGAACGCGGGTTCCATCGCGGCTGGTAGCAAAATGCTGCGACACCTCCAGCCCCGAGGCATCAAACATTTCCGGCAACTGCTTGAGTTGCTCCGGTTGCTGCCCCACAGTACCCAAGTACAAAGTTGTGGGTGTCAAGAAATCGGTCACCGTCATCCAGTACTCATCCGATTCATCTCCATCGACGGCTCGCACTGTCACGGTGCCAATGTCAGGAGCGCCGATCAACGGCTGGTGCTGCCAATCCCCCTGGTCGGTCGGCGTCGCGACATAGATCCGATTCTTGACATCCTCCATCACATTCAGCAAGACATGATGGAGCGTCGGCGAATAGCTGGCCAACGACGTGCGGTCGGTTGGTTCGAACAGGACCCGGAATTCTCTTTGCCCGTCCATGAAAGCAGCGAAATCCGTAACCAGCAGTGCGCCCGCGGGATAGGTATGCTGATCGACGTTCCACGGTTCGCGCAGTTCGAGGAACAAGTGCTGACGAAACACGCCTTTGTTGGCGCTGTTCGGCGCATCGATTTTTTGCAGGCCGCCGTCCGGCTTCAACAGATACAATTCGTCATTGTAGAATGCCAAGGTACGGCTGACGAAGTCCCGCTCGAAACCGGGCGAATCGTCGTGATAGGCCGCGATATACATGTCTTCCGGCCGCCCCTCGTACACCACTTCGGCCTCGCTCAACGGAGTGCCGCGTCGCCACAGTTTAGCGATGCGCGGATACCCCGACTGCGTCAGGGAACCGGGTCCGAAATCGGTGTACACGAAGACGCGATCGCGATCGATCCAGTCCATGCCTCCTTTGGCTTCAGGCCGCGCGAAGCCGTCGGGAACGAACTGCTTGCTGGTCAAATCGAACTCGCGCGTTACCGTGGCATCCGCCCCGCCGCGGGAAAGATCGATCAACGCTCGATCGTAATCCGGCCGCAACAGTTTGGCTCCATCCCATACCCAGTTCTCATTCTCCTCAGCGGCCAATGCATCCAGATCCAGCAGCAATTCCCACTCCGGATCGTCCTGACGGTATTGCTCCAACGTCGTTCGACGCCAAATGCCGCGCACATGCTGCTTATCGCGCCAGAAATTGTAATAGTAGTCGCCGTGCTTGGAGACGAACGGAATGCGATCATCCGAATCGAGCACCTCCAGCAGTGATTGACGCAACTGTTCGAATTCCGGTTTGGACTCGAAATGCTGCTGCGTCTTGCGATTGTGCTCGCGCACCCACTCCAGGGCCCTTTCTCCGGTCACATCTTCCAACCACAGAAACGGGTCTTCTTCCGGCGTCACATCCGAAATCTTCCGCGATCCGTCACCGTCTTGAGCATTACCTGAGGGTACCATGACTGTCCATTGCGCAAGGAATAGGAAAAAACAACCAAACATCATGCGGGGAGCCGAGCCGACTGCAGGAAACGTACCGGTCATCGAAATTCACCTCGTGGAAGGATATTGGAGGGCATCATAGAGTTTGCATCTGTTGCACCGCTTCCGCGGCCAAATCGCTGTCGGTCGTATCGCAGACGATATGTCCATCGCGCAAGACGATGTTTCGTCGGGCGTTGCGAGCCACGGCCAGGTCGTGCGTCACCAGAATAATCGTAATGTTTCTCTGCTCGTTCAAGTCGCGAAACAGGCCGATGATTTCCCGAGCCGTCTTGGAATCGAGATTCCCGGTCGGTTCATCTCCCAACAGAATACTCGGACCGCTGGCCAATGCGCGGGCGATTGCCACCCGTTGTTGTTGGCCCCCCGATAACTGACCGGGATGGTGATCCAGGCGATCCCCCAACCCGACCAACTCCAGCACCTCGGTTGCGATTTGGCGCCGTTTGCGTTGCGTCATACCGGACCGGTAGAGCAGTGGCAACTCCACATTTTCCAACGCCGAAGTCCTGGGCAGCAAATTGAAATTCTGAAACACGAATCCAATTTGCTGGTTGCGAATCCTGGCGCGCGCGTCACGCGACATCCCAACCACCTCGTGGCCATCGAGCAAGTAGCTGCCCCCGGTGGGGCGATCCAGACATCCCAACGTGTTCATTAACGTTGATTTGCCCGAACCGGAGGGTCCGATCAGGGCCACGTACTCGCCGCGGTCGATGCTCAGGGACACACCGCGCAGGGCATGCACTTCGACCTCTCCCATCGTGTAGACCTTCGAGACTTCCGAAATCTGAATCAAAGGCAATTGGAAATCCTTGGTAGCACGTGAGGAGTGGATGAAATGCGAAGGTGGTAACGGGCCTGAAACTGCACCCCGGCCACGGCGCGCCCTCCAATGCACGCCGTGGGCCGCTGACTAGCCACCGATATTAGTGCCCATGCCCGTTGCCGTGGTGCCCAGGTAATTTGTCAGGGCCCGCCTGCAACATGCTGACCAGCGCCGCGATCTCCTCCCGAGTCAATACATCGACCAACCCGGTGGGCATGGAGGACACGCGAGAGGGGCTGCGCAATTCAACGGTGGACTTGTCCACGATCGTCAAACGATCCGGGGTCAACAGATTCGTCATGACCACGGCTTTGTCATCATCCTCGCTCTGAACGACTCCCGCCACGACTTCCCCGGAATCGAGCAGGAAACGAATCGTCTGGAACTTCTCATTGATCTCGGCGGAGGGATTGATAATCTGCTCCAACAATCGGTCTCCCTGGAATCGTTTGCCGATCTCGGCCAGATCCGGCCCCAGATTGACGCCATGGCCGGCGAGTTGATGGCACTGGTCGCACCGCGCCTTGGCGAAGGCTTGCATGCCACGCATCAAATTCGCCTCATCGTCGCTGTAGGTCAATCCCTGCAGGTCGTTCATCGTCCAATGCTGCACCAAGGCGGGCTCCGCCGAGCGGATCAACTCTTCGGCTTCCTCGGGATTGCGGGCGACGATCATGCGTCCGTTCATAATGACCCAGTGACCGGGAAAAGTACAGACGTAGGGGTAGACCCCCGGTTCGCGCGGCGCTTCAAACCGCAGCACATGCACCAACGATTTCCGCGTAGGCCCGATCATGGGGGCCGCTTGCAAAATCAAATGCTGCTTGTCGGGAGGAATGAAGTCGGAATTGGCATTCTTCGGGTCGCGTGCCATGGCATTGGCCGCCATCCCCACCTCCTCCATCGCGCCGGGGCGAACGATCACCAGGTTGTGATCGGTGGCATCGCCGTTGGAGAATACCAGCTTCACCGGTTGGCCGGGCCGGGCGATGAACTGCTCCTGCGTGTACTTCATACGTTCGGGAATGCAGCCGATGCGGACGGTCAATAGATTCTTCTGGCTATCGAACTGGGCCTCCGACGCACTGGGCGGTGGTTCGGCCAATGCGCTGCGACGTTTGGTTTGCCGCAACTTCTGCCCCACATCGTATTTCGGATTGTTCTCCCAGATGGGCCGCAGTGTGCGGGAACCCAGCGCACAGGTCAGCGCATACTCCAAATGTCCACCCAACGGATGGTGGAAAATATCCAAGATGGCATCCAGTGCAGGCTCGGTACCGATGTAACTGGCGGCAATGGCCGCTTGCATCCGCACGATACTGCTGGGGTCGTTGGCCGCCCGCCGCAACAAGTCGATGGCATCGGGCATGCCCGCATGCCAGTATCGCAACTGCTCCGTGGCCGCGGCCCGAGCCAGATGGTGTTCGCAGGCCAGCAGGTCGCGCAACAAATCGTAATTCGGGCGACGAACCCCGCGCAGCACCCACACGGCTTCCACCTGGTGGTGCCGATACCCCGGTTCGTTAGGATCCAAGTTGCGAACGAAGCGTTCCACCGCGCGGGCAACCTCGTCCGCATCGCGCTCGCGCAATTCCCTCCGTATCCAATAGCGAATTCGCGACTCGGGACGCTGTAGCCCAGCCACCAATTCATCGACCGAAGCGTCGGCGATCCGCGGCGGATCTTGCAGGGGGATGCCCTTAGCGGTAATCCGCCAAATACGACCCGAATGGCGATCGCGTCGCGGGTCGCGCAGCGAATACTGGGCATGCCCTTTGATGGGGTTGTACCAGTCGCAAACATACAAGGCGCCCCGCGGACCAAAGCGAACGTCGACCGGAATGAAGCTGAGGTTCTTGGAGAATACGATGTCTCCCACGTATTCTTCATCGAATCCGAATTCGGTTTCGTGCCAGCGATGAAACTCGACTCGATTCGTGGGCTTGTAGCGCACCTTGACGAAACCACCCTGCATGTCGGCTGGGAACGTAGCAAAGTCGATAAACTCATGACCACATGTGCCCGAATAGGCTCGCAGGCCATCCGGCTTTGGATGCTGGTCCGGGTAGGGCGGGTCCAGGGAATGGAAGGCTGCCGCGTAGATCGGATGGCTGGCCACGTGCTGCCCCCAGGCGTCGAAGGTAACCCCCCAAGGATTCGTGCTGTGATAGGTCCCGAAGCTGGTCAAGCGGTGCACATCGGGCTCGAACCGAAACCAACCGCTGTTCTGCTGCCGGACCGGTCCATACGGCGTTTCAACTTGGGTGTGATGGAAGATGGACTCCCGAATCAACAGATCGCCATCCGGCGACCAGACAAAGTCATGCAAAGCATGGTGCGAGTCCTCCGTACCGAAGCCGGTCAACAACTGCTCTCGGACGTCGGCTCGATCATCTCCGTCAGTATCCTTGAGAAATGTCAAATCAGGCATCTCGGAAACGTACACTCCACCGTCTCCGAACTCGAAGGACAGTGGAATGTGTAAGCCTTCGGCGAACACCGTCGACTTGTCGGCGCGGCCATCACCATCCACGTCCTCCAGAATCACCAGGCGGTCATCGGGTTCGTTGCCAGGGTAAACGTGGGGATAAGTCGTGCTGCAGGACACCCACATGCGCCCGCGGCTGTCCCACCTTATTTGGATGGGAGCCGCGATTTCGGGGAACTGTTCTTCGCTGGCAAACAAGGTGACCTCGAACCGCGGATCCACCTCGAACTCGGCCAATTCTTCCGCCGGTGTCAACCAACGGTTCGCCCCCCGACTCTGTTTGGTGGGCGGCAAGGGCGGCAAATTGCTGTCATCCGGCTCCACCTGACTGCGGTCCCCTTGCGCCCAGCGGTGGATCAGCCGATCTCGGTTGGCCACCATCAAGTCAAAATTCCGCATGGCTGGCAAGAAGTCGAGGTAGCCGTACGCCTTGCTGCGATTGCCCGTGTAATAGAATGTGTTGGCAGGGCGGTAGCGCCGAAAGAACTGGCGATTCTTATCGATCACCAACTGACGCAACTGTTCGTCCACAGGCGGAGGGGTCAGCCCGAACAACTGCCGAAACAACTCCGCGCCAAACAACCGGTAACCCTCTTCATTCAGGTGCACTCCATTGATCGTCAACTGCGTGGTGGAATCGGCCATCGGAGCGAGCATCGGTGAGAACATATCGATGAACCCGATTTCCTCCTGCTCGGCAACTTGACGCATCACTTCGACATACAACCGCAGGCGATTGTTGTTCTGGTCGGCAGCAGACACTCCCGGCACGTTCTCGTTGGCAATTGGCGAAACCAGTACGACCCGCGGACCGCTCGAACCGTTGAAAGCGCTTTCCTTCAAGGAGCGCACGAAGTTACCCAGTTTCGCGCGAAAAGCCTCCAAGCGCTCCGTTCCGTCGAACGACTCGTTGAACCCATACGCAGCTAGCACCAGGTCGGCTCGTTCGTGCGTCAAGTGCTGAAACACATCCGCGAAATTGGCAGGGCGCGGTTGGATATCTACCGCATCAGCCGCCCAGGCCAAATTTCGCACCGTGACTTCCAGATCTGGAAACGCCTGATGGACCAGCGTTTCGAAATGCGCGTAATTGCGATCCCGATCGAACAGAGTGTTGCCGATCATCGCAATCCGCTCGCGTTCCTTCAGTCGCAACGGTACTTGCGTGGGCACTGGATGGGTAAAGGCGGGACGCGGCGCCGTGGCAGCATAGATCCCGTATTGCTGCAGCTCCGGATCCTCGGGCGGATCGGGAATCCCGCTCTTCGTATTGCGTCCGTCGACCGGTCGCGAGTTTTGACGGCGCTGCCCCCACGCCGGTGCGACGACCGCCAACAGGCACCAACACACGGCGGCCAAGGCCACGACGCGCCTCAACCTTGGTCCGAATAAACTGCACTGCGAAACAGCGACCGATGCCGCGGATGATTCCTCGTGCGCCGTCGATTCCCGCACACTCGCCCCAACCGCTCGCCGAAGTCGCCCACCCCCGTCCATTCCAACTGAGATCATCGTCGGTCCCGCTCACACGTATGGTAATTCTTGTAACCGTCCGGCACACGATTGCCGTTCTTCCAAGATTTTAGACCAAATCGCCCTGCGCTGCATGGCGCCCCATCGGCCCTGGCGATGTGGATGAGCATGGTACCGAATGGACAGGGAATCCGAGTCGCTCAAGACGCGAATACCCATCAACGCAAAGAAGCCGACGCTCAACGAGCGCCGGCTTCTGGATGGATCAGGTTTCCATGTTGGGAACAGGAATGCGACCGAAGTCGCCCGCCCGCCCCATCGCGACCAGGCTTAGCAACCGCAACCGCCGCAACTGCTGCAACCGCCACAGTGACGGGCACGCAGGCCGCGGAACAATCCCACGCGTGCTTTGCCGCCGCACGCGCCACCGCAAGCCGCAGCTCCACAGCCAGAACCAACCGGTACGGTGACTTCTTTTTCAACCATCACGCAACGTCGAACTTGGACTTCCTTTTCGACTTCGACGGGAACGCAAACCGTTACATCGATGGTCTTTTCTTCTTCCACTTGATCGCAAACGGTAACCGTGTACTCTTGCTCCTCTTGTACCTGCTCGTACTCGACAACCGTGTACTCGCGGGTGCGCTCTTCGGGAACCATTTCACAGACTTCGCGAGTGCGAGTTTCCTCGTTGTAGCTGCACTGGGCAACTTTGCGAGTCCGCTGCTCTTCGACGTAGTTGCACACCTGTACCTGACGGGTGCGCGTCTCGGTGCGGTAGGAGCACTGGCGAACCGTCTTCGTCTTCTGCTCCGTGCGGTACTTGGTAACCGTGTAAGTATAGGGAACTTCGACGCGTTCCAGTTTGTAGGTGGTGCAGGGAACCTGCTCGGTGACGATGTTCGGCACCCATACGCGACGGGTCACGGTGCGGGTCGCAGGTGCGCAACCGCCACAGGAACCACATCCGGCAACGGCGGTACCACAACTGCTGCAACCACCACAAGAACTGCATGCTGAGGCGGCGCAACCACCGCAAGCGCGATGACGACGCAGCAGACCTCGGCGGGGAGCAGCGCACGAGCCGCAACTGGCCGCGGGGACTTCAACCGTCTGGCACTGATAGCTGCCCAAATCGCGGGTCACCGTGCGATGGGTGGTAACCGGAACTCGGCGGCAAACCGTTCGCGTGCCTTGAACTTCCTCGGTGTAGGGGACGCACACGTTGTACGTTACTTCCACATCCTTGTACTCGGGAACGCGGACCGTGTATTGGACTTCCTTAGTTTGCATCTGCGGTACACGCACCGTATAAACCTGGTCCACGTAGGTGGTGACTGGAACGCGAACCTTGTATTCCACCGTCTTCTTGGATGGAACCATCACGGTGTACGTTTCCGTCTTTTTCACCTCGTGCGGAACACATTTCGTAACCGTGCGAGTTCGCGTTTCCTGGCGGGGAACATTGCGCACGACTTTGATCGTCCGTTGCTCCGTCTTCTGCTGCATCTCGGTAACCTTGACGACCTGCGTCTCGGTCACGTACTCAGGAACCATTACTTTGCGAGTCTCGTAGGCTACCCCGCAATCACCACAACCACCGCATCCAGCAGCAGCACCACAGCCACCACAGGATGAAACCACGGCACCGCAATCGCCGCAACCACCACATCCGCCGCAATCGGCGAACACGGAACCGGCTGCCAAGGCGGCAACCAATCCCAAAACAGAACTAATCGGACGTAACATCATGGAGCTCTCCTCAGCGAACACAAAACAAAACACTCGGGGGCAAGACTCTCTCAATCCCCTGTCAACTTAACCACTGCAACACGATGTCGCAGACACTAGCTCATACTTACCCTGGGTTCGGCGGCGCAAATAAGCGAAACAAAACTGGTGGTTGCGCTTGTGCCCCCTCCTGTGAGGAACAATCCATCACTCCAGGTAGACGAGTCTAGCATATGGGCGCATTAAAGCCAGCGTATCC
>RFIQ01000200.1 GCA_003695565.1 Planctomycetota bacterium
AGTTTGGAGAGGTGGGAAGACTTTAAGGGATCGGTCGACAAATTGCTTGGCGGTAGCCTTTTCGCCATCGATTCGAGGGAATTGCGTGACCGATCGGGGGCTGTTGCAGTCCGCATCGCCACGCATCCGATACCAAAGGATGTCGGTCTGTCCCCGAGCTGCCTTTCCTCCCTGTGATTGCGATCGCGATGAGCCCCTTGCAGAATTCTGAAGCGTTGCCGGAAACCCAGATCGAGGTGCTGAAGCAGCAGGTCGCGCATCTGCGGCGCATGGCGACCATCGGCGAATTGAGCAGTACGACGACCCACGAATTCAACAACTTGATGATGACCATTTTGAACTATGCCAAGATGGGTTTGCGGCATACGGACGAGGCGACGCGGACCAAGGCCTTGGAGCGAATCTTGGATGCTTCCAACCGTGCGACCAAGATCGCCGGTAGCGTGTTGGCGATGGCCCGGCGACGCAGCGATGCGATGGAACCAACCGATTTACGTGCGGTGATTGAAGATTCCGTGATGCTGTTGGAACGCGAGTTCCGCAAGTACCGCGTCTCGCTGGAAACGCAATTGGAGGAGGTTCCGCCCATCATGGCGGCCGGCAATGAGGTGCAACGCTTGCTGGTCAACTTGCTGGTCAATGCCCGACAGGCGACTTCCGAAGGTGGTTATGTGCGTGTCCGCCTGCACACCGATCCTGCGACCGGAGAAGTGGTTCTGAGCGTCCGCGATAGCGGTTGTGGCATTCCTCCCGACGTGTTGCCCAGGATTTTCGACCCATTTTTCTCCACGAAGGCGGGACCGGATGCGACCGGTAAGGGCGGCACCGGCGTAGGATTGTCGGCGTGCAAAGAGATCGTCGACTCCCATCAGGGACGGATCCGCGTGGAGAGCAGCGTGGGGAAGGGAACCGCGTTCATCATCCGTTTTCCGCCTTGTGCCGATTCGGCTGGGGCTGCGATACGACCGCAGACTGCCCAGGCTAGTTAGGCAACCGGCTGTGGCGGCATCATCGCGCTGGTCGTGCCGCGGCGTTTACCAGAGTGCGCTGGGCGACCTGCTGGAGATCACCGTCGCTGCCCTCCTCGATGCACCGCCGTGCCGCGGCCACCAATCGGGGATCCGAGGGAGAGAGTGCGTGCCCCAGGATCTGCAACGCCCGGCTGCGCAGCGAGGCATCCAAACCTTTCTCCCCCGCCGTGGTCTCCAAAGCGCTTACCGCCCAATCTTCGTTGGCTCGCTGCCCGAGAGCCTCTAGCGCCTGGCGTCGCACTTCCAGAGAGACATCGCCCTGCAACGCGGAAAGGATGGCGTCGCGCGCCGCGGAGTGCTCCAGAAATCGCAGCGCCCAGACGGCGGCCGCCCGGACTCGAACCGATTCGGCGCGAACATGAGTCAGGATCGTCGCTAACGCGTCAGCATGGCCGAGGTTGCCCAGCACCAACAAGTACTGCACGCGCTCGTCATCGTCGTCTGTTGCCTCGAGCCGCTGAACGAAGTCTTGGGCGATGCGCGCGGACAGCCAGCGATCCGTCCCGGCCAATCTTCGTCCAGCGGCTCCCACAGCCAGCTCAGCGGTCCATCCGACATCGCGATCCTGAATGCGGTTGGCAATCGACTGCAGACATTGGATCGTTTCCACGGTAGGAACCTTCAGGCTGCCTAGAGCGAGAATCAGCTCCAGAGTCGCGTCGGCCGAACCTTCATGCTGGCGCACAGCTCGGCAGAGGGCAGCCTGGCAGTCCGCCGTGCCGACAGCCGCCAGAGCTTGCCCCAGGATGCGAATGCGTACCAACGACGCGCGCTGATCGGCGATCGATTTGGCCAACGCGCCGATCGACTCGGGATGGATCTGAACAAAACTTGCCAGGCGATTAACCAACTCCGAATCGCTCCCGTCATCCAGTCCTTGCTCGATCTGCATCAGGTCGTGCAGCAGCGATTCCAGCGTGGCGTCGTTCAACGCAGCCTGGCTCAGCAATTCACGCCGCCGAAGCGCTGACAGGTGGGGTGGCAAACCGACCGGGGCAACGCGGGCGGACAGGTGGGCGAACTGGCCAACCAGCGATTCCCGTTGGCTGTGAGATCGTCGATGCACGGCAACTCGCCGCATGGACACCCGGTGCCGTGTTTCTGCCAGCACGCCCTCGCCAACTCGAATGGCCAAATTAACTTCTCCTGCCCATCGATCAACGAATCCGTCGGGGCGGAATTCGTAGCGCATAGCGCCCGATGGTTCGTAGGTTAGGGGGATGGAGTCTGTTGGTGAAGCACGGTACGCCACCACCTCCCGCCGTATTTCCGCTCGCCCGGAATCCGAGGTAGTATCCTGCAACTGGTAGCGGGCCGTGCAGTTGCCGAAAGCATCCTGTTCTTGTACGGTCCACAAGCTGCCGGACGGCCCTGCTTGCGCAGGTGCAACGAGTTGCAAATCAGACCAGATCAGACGGCGAATTCCTCGAGCCGCTGATGAATCGGACGGCGGGCAGTATACATGGGTTACCCGCCCC
>RFIQ01000201.1 GCA_003695565.1 Planctomycetota bacterium
GACCGGACGTATGCTGATCGACGGCCAGCACGAGATCGCTGTGGCGAGTGCATCCGGCATCCGACTGCAACGATTGTTCGTTCCTGCTGAACAACTGGCCGCGGCGGAAACAGTGGTGCGAAGCTGGGCCGGATCGGAACTGTTGGAAATACAGCCCCTGCTTGGTCGAGCGATGGAACGCGTTGCCTACGGCCAGCGTGGAAAGGGCTGGGTGGCGGTAGCAGAGCAACCGCGGGTTCGCCTGGACGGCATCGATTTGGGCCCCGAGCCACTGGTACTCGTGCTGGACCGCATCGAAAAACCCGGCAACATCGGCGCCTGTGCCCGGACGGCCGTGGCCTGTGGTGTCGGTGCGGTGCTCGTTACCGACCCGATCTGCGACGTGTTCAATCCGAACGCGGTGCGCGCCAGTCGCGGAGCCATCTTCGCGGTGCCGATAGTGCCGACCACGGTGGCCGAGGCCGCCTCATTTCTGGCCCAGCGCGGCATCGTCCCGCATTGCGCCCGCGTCGAAGCCCCCCTGGGACTGTGGGAGTGCGATTTGCGTCAACCGGTCGCGATTTGTATAGGTAACGAAACGCGGGGGCTGGGAGATCGCTGGAGGGATGCACGCGCAATCGACTATTGCATTCCCATGCGCCCGCCGGTGGACAGCTTGAATGCATCGATCACCGCAGCCGTCAGTTTGTATGAATGCGCCCGCCAGCGTCAGGTGGGGCGATCGGGAGGACTCGGCGTGCGGTAGCGATTCTGCTGCCTGCGGCCGGAATGGTCGAGCCGCCGCCCTCCGCTACGTGTCGCCCCAACAGTCCTTTGTTGCCAAGAATTTGACTGGAGTGCAGGAACCGGGTAGAGTTGCGGGGGTGAACTTCGGCCGCGGGGAAGCTCGGATGACGGTGACGTACTTCAAGCGCTATCGAATGGAATTGAGCCTGGACTCGATTCCGGATGAGGTGGTGGCGACCTGCCATCTGCCAGAGGGATTCGAGTTGGTAGGCTGGGACCCCGCGCATTTGTCGCTGCACGCGGAAGTGAAGTGGCGCAGCTTCTCCCACGAAATCGACGCGCACGTCTTTCCGTGTTTGGCGGAACGCCAAGGTTGCAAACAATTGATGCGCGAGATCAGCGAGCGGGAAAATTTCGTTCCCCAAGCGACCTGGTTGGCGGTGCGCCGCAATCCGTTCGAGGGTCCGCAACCCTGCGGAACGATTCAAGGGTTGCGAGCCTCACCTCGGGAAGGCGCCATTCAGAACATCGGAGTTGATCCCACCTGCCGTGGCCTGGGGATCGGGCGCTGCCTGTTGTTAGCCGCCCTCCGCGGCTTCGCCGAGATCGGTTGCCGGTACGTCAATTTGGAAGTCACCGTGCAGAATGTCGACGCGATTCGGCTGTACACTCGGTTCGGATTCCGCCGCGTTGAAACGTTGTACAAGGTTTCCGACGTCCAATACGCGTGATCTGCCCATGGAGATGGAACAACCGGACTACCCGAGGATCGTGGTGCTCGGTACCGGTGCCGTCGGAGGATTGTACGGCGGGCGATTGGCGCAAGCCGGATACGATGTCACGTTTCTAGCGCGCAGCGACGCAGATCACCTACGCACCAAGGGGCTGCGGGTGGAATCGCCGCAAGGCGATTTCGTCCTGGCCAACCCTCAAGTCGCCTCCGACGTCAGCCAACTGCCGCCTGCTGACCTGGTGATTGTAAGCTGGAAAGCGACTGCCAACGAAGCCTTGGCTCCCGCGCTGCAATCGACGTGCACACCAACCACCTCCGTACTGGTCTTGCAAAACGGATGGGACGTCGAACGGCAGGCCGCCGCGGTGGTGGGAGCAGAACGCGTATTGGGCGGCTGCTGCTTCTTGTGCAGCAACAAGATCGGCCCCGGGCACATCCGGCATCTCGATTATGGAACGATCACCATCGGCGAGTATGCCCCCACCTTGGCCGGCCAGATCACACCCCGCTTGCAGCAAATCGTCGACTGGTTGCGGCGGGCGGGCATCGATGCGCGGGCTGTTCCCGACCTGCGTGTGGCTCGATGGAAGAAACTGATGTGGAACATCCCGTTCAACGGACTGTCGGTGATTCTGCAGGCCGATACTCGAGCGTTGATGACCGATGCGGATACCCGTGCATTGGTGGAACAGATCATGCGCGAGGTCCTGCAACTGGCGCGTGCCTGCGGCAGCGAGGTCGAGGAATCCCATATCGACAAATTATTGCGCGATACGGCGGAGATGGTGCCCTATGCGTCCAGCATGCTACTGGATTACCAGAACCGGCGGCCAATGGAAGTGGAAGCGATCTTCGGCAACCCAATGCGTGCCGGTCAAGCCGTCGGGTTTTCCCCTCCGCGCATCGCGACTTTGTACCATCAACTCAAGTTCTTGGATCGCCGCCAGCGCAGCGCTGTGGTACCCGGTTGAGCATCGCCGCCGTCCTACTACTCGCGCTGTTCCAATTTGTTCCAATTTGTTCCAATTTATGCCGCAGCGTTGACACGCGAATTTACGCACGCGACAGGAACTCACCCGTTCGCGTGTCGACTTTGATCTTTTCGCCCGGTTTGATGTACTCCGGTACGTGCACGACCAGTCCGGTTTCCAGTGTCGCCGGTTTGGTGCGAGCGGTCGCCGAATTGCCACGCACGGCCGGATCGCATTCGGTAATGGTCAGTGTCACCGAAGTCGGCAACTGCAAGCCAACGCATTCATCCTGGTAGATCAACGCGTACATGCCCTCCAGGTCTTCGGTAATGTAAGGAGCTTGTTCTTCGATGTCTGCCAACCGGATCGAGTACTGATTGAAGTCCTCCTGGTCCATCAGATGCATGTCGTCCGCGTCACGATACATCATCTTGACGACGCGCTTGCGGAAATCCGCATCCGGCAGATTGTCCGTCCCTTTCAACGTGATGTCCACTTTCTGCCGATTGACGATGTTCCGTGCTCGGAACTTGTACAACGTGGATGCCCCACGTGCGCTCGGTGACTGGACGGTAACCGATTCGATAATAACCGGGGCGTCATTGTAGACGACCACCGCTCCCGGTTTCATGTCTTTGGCCAACATGTCATTCGCTTCCGTAATCTGGGGTGCTCGCCGGACGATCTGCCTTCGATGCAGAATTCTGCCCAGCGATCGGTAAGTGGGCAACCGGGGTTTTCCGGATTGGGTGAATTAGCCGGTTTGTTCGGGAGTTGGCGGCTCCACCGGCACGCCAGGACGGGTCGGCGGATGAAACCGGCTGACTCGGACCGCCCAGATGCGTAGAATAGGGAATGATGCCGGGCCGGCCAGTTCCAATCTACTTCTCTCGCAAAGACCGTTCCTCAGGCGGCGGACCGAATCCTCGTGGAACCGTTTACCATCCACTGCACGACCTGTCAGAGCCGTATCCGGGTGAAGAATCCGAACATGATCGGTCAGGTGGCGCAGTGCCCAAAATGCAACTCGATGATCCTGATCCAGCCCGAGCCAAAGGTGACGATCGAACCGACCGGGGTGCCGGCGGCGGACTCGTCAGCCCTGACCAAGGAAGGCATCGTCACCAATCTTCCCCTCGACCAAACCGGCGCCGACACGTCCGGCCCGGCGGCCGATCCGCAGCTCGCGCCGCCGGATTCTCATGACAGTGGGCCGGCGGAACCAACATCCGCTCAGCCGCAGTGGTCCCCTTCCAGCGACCAACCGCTGGTCCCCGATCAGTGGAGCAATCCCAAGACGGCCGCCACGCGTATGTACCTATTGGTCGGGTTCGTGGGTCTGGCCAGCACGGTGGTCGCCGTATTGTTGTTTGTTGCATTTTTGAGTTCGCAGGAAAAGCGGCCCATGCAACCCACCGAAAGACAGGCGCTGGCCGCAGGCGATGACGTCGATCCCCGCCTGTCCGACGACGTTCCACCGGCCGATGGCGGTCCGCTCGATGGCATCGATACCACCGACGCGGCCGATGGTGGAACCGCGGGAGTGGACGAGGCAGCCAGCACCGTCGCGGACGCTGAGGATGCTGCTCCCAACGGCAGTGCGGCTGGGACCGAGGATCCGGCGACGGCAGACCTCCCGCCGGACGTCCCCGCTGATACCACGGCGCCGGTCAGGGATGGAGCCAATGCGGTGACCCGTGGCGGCGACGGAGCAAGTACGGCGGAGGGCGATGCGTCGAACTTGCCCAGTGAACTGCCTCCGGAGTTGGTGGGCGATGCCCCGGGCGCTGCGGATCCGATCGCAGCCGCGAAACAGGCGCTGCCCAACGAGCGCCTGCGGGAATTCGCCCCCATGCTCGATTGGCGCGTCCAACCGACGTTGCCGGATGTCAATGTCGATCTTGGGCCTCCGCCGCTGACCGCCGAGGATCTGGGCATCGCCGACCAACCCAGCGATCGGGCCGTTTCCGACGTCGACTGGCAGCGACAATCCCAAGTGGTCATCACCGGCGTGATTCTAGGCGATGCATTGCCGCTGGCTCATGGCATCAACCTGTGGACCCATCTGAGCGGCGTTCCCACGGTAGTGGACTTCGACCGATACCGTGCAGCAAACATGGATTTACACCGGCGGATGGCTCCCATCAAGTTGACGAACATGACAGTCGCAGAGGCCGCCCGACAAATCGCCGCGGCCCTGGGGCTCGAAGCAATTGCCAAAGAGAACCGGTACCTGGTGTTCCAACCGCCTTCGGCGATGATCCAACAGGCATCCCCCGAGTCCATTGCCGTGGATGATCTGGTGCAGGATGAATCGAAGGCGAGCCTGATCGCCGCGCTGGAATCCGCCTTTCCAGGGACGACCGACGGATGGGAGATTCGCCAGGGGGCGCTCCATCGCGTGCAACCGCTGGTCGACGACTTGACCTGGTTTTCTGCCTGCCGATTGTTGGAGACATGGCGCGTGGTGGAAGGTCGACCGCGGCGACTCGATTCGATCGCCCCGGCAAATCTGGATGCCAGATTGCCCCGCGTCGATGAGCTGCAAGGACTGGACTTCGAAGTACAGGAACTGACGGCCGAACCCCGCCCTGTTGGTCAGCTCGTTTCCCTGGTCTGTGGCCAGGCGGGAATCGACTGCTGGATCGGATGGCCGGACACGATGGCCACTGGTTTGGGCCCTTCGACCACCCAGGCAATCGTTACCTTTCGTCGCCCACTGCGCAACATCCTGCGAGAAGTCGTCAGCCATTATGATCTGGTCTGTGCCGTTCTGGATGATCGCTCCGTGTGGCTCACCTCGCCGCGAGCCTACCGCGCATCGCCCCAGTGGTTTGTCCTTCCATTGGGCGGTCGCACCGCTGAGCAGATCCAACTGGAACTGGCACTTCTCACTCCCGTGGACGACGAAGGTGTGCGGCGAATCGATGTCGTACTACCACCCGGCAACAGCGTGGCTTGGGTTCGCTGCTGCTACGCCACCGTGGAATTTCCTTGATAGTTTTTGGGACACCGTATCGGCGACCTGCCGGCGCACATCATCAGATAGAACGCTTGCGTGGAAAGCACCATCGACAGCATCGACGACCCGCGCTTGGCACCATACCGCGACATGCGGCACAAGAATTGGATCGAGCGCAGCGGGTGGTTTATCGCTGAAGGTCCTTTGCTCGTGGAGCGGTTGTTGCACAGCGGCTACCGCTGCCACAGCGTCCTGCTGGACCGCAAGTATTACGATCGGTTCCGCCCTTTGATCGGCCCCGACGTACCGGTCTTGCTGTGCGACCACGCGTTGATCGAGTCGCTGGTAGGTTTCAATTTTCATCGCGGCGTGCTGGCTTGCGGTATACGTCCACCTTTGCCGACGACCGAACAAGCGTTTGCGTCCATGCCTTGCTCACCGGCTGACACTCTGGTGGCCCTGTACGGCATTCAGGATCCTGAGAATGTGGGAGGCATCTTGAGGAGTTGCGCCGCCATGGGGGCTGGCCACGTTCTCATCGGACGAGGATGCGCCGATCCGTTGTCCCGCCGCGCGCTGCGCGTTTCCATGGGCAACGCCTTGAAGTTGAACTTGATGCGCAGCCTCGATCTGGCCCTCGACCTCATCTGGCTGCACGAGACGTTGGGCGTCACCACATACGCTGCAACGCTCACCCCCCGGGCACGCCCGTTGGAGTCCGTCGGGCGGGACGGACCGGTATGCCTGGTGTTGGGCAACGAACGGCATGGCCTGCCTGCGTCGATCGAGGACGCATGTCGGGAGAGCGTTTGCATTGCGATGGCCGACGGCGTGGACTCGCTCAACGTCTGCGTCGCGGCCGGGATTCTCATGCACTATTTTTGCCGGATCGCCACCAGGCCATCGGGTTCGCTGTGACAGGGCGGGGCGGCTGGCGTTTGCTCGGGCCGCGGCGAGGTTATCAGAAGCAGCGCGCTGGCGTTTCAGTCTAGTCGTCGATGTCCTCGTACTCGACTTCCTCATCGGAAGCATAATCGAGATCGGCCTCCACGTCTTGTTCCTCGTCAGACGGCCATTGGCGGGAATCGGCCTGGAGATCGTCTTCCTCGGCATCTTCCTCCCAGGGCAGCGTTTCCTCGTCGGTCCGATCGTCCGCAGCCGGCGCCGCTGTGGATGCACCGCCGGGGCTCGCTTGGAGCGAGTTGGCACCGCGGGATTCCTCGTGCGGACGGATCTTGTTCCGCCGCTGCGGCGGGGCGGCAGGTGGTGCCGGCATGACTGGGCCGGGCGCATCACTGGGGTTCTCATTGGCCTGCATGGCCTCCCACTCGGCCACTGACAGGAGCACATCGCGGGCTTGGGAACCGTTGTACTGGCCCACGATCCCATCTTCTGCCATGTAATCGATCAGCCTCGCAGCCCGACCATAGCCGATCCCCAAGGCGCGTTGCAGGAGCGAGCAACTTCCGCGCCCTTCGCGCACGACGATATCGACCGCAGCCGCATACAGTTCGTCCCGCTTTCTCAACACTCCCGGCTCCACGGTTTCGCCGTCTTCGTCCTTGATTTTCAGGTTCACCAATTCGTTCACAAAATGCTGTTCGCCGGTGCTGCAATGATCGACTACAGCGTTGATCTCATCGTCGCTCAAGTAGGTTCCCTGCCCACGTAGGAGCATGCTGGTGCCCGGCCACAGGAACAGCATGTCCCCGTTCCCCAACAGTTTCTCGGCCCCCATCTCATCCAGCACGACCCGGCTATCGGTGCGGCTGGCGACCTGGAACGAGATGCGGGCGGGCAAGTTGCTCTTGATCAAGCCCGTGATCACGTCCACCGTCGGTTTCTGAGTAGCCAGAATCAAATGGATGCCCACCGCCCGGCTCTTCTGAGCCAGCCGAATGATGTGCTGCTCCACTTCCTTGCCCGCGGTCATCATCAAGTCGGCCATCTCGTCGGCCACGATCACGATGAACGGCAGATGGTCCGGAATCATCTCGGCTTCTTCCGGCGTTTCGGGCTGCAACCGATCGATCAGCTCCTCACGCCCCAATTCGTTGTAGCTGGTGATATGCCGCACGCCGGCGCGGGCCAACAGGGCGTACCGTTCTTCCATCTTGTCCACTGCCCACGCCAGAATCGCCTCCGCCTTGCGCATGTCGGTTACGACGGGATGCATCAAGTGTGGCAGACGACCATACCCGCTCAATTCCACCATCTTGGGATCGATCATCAGCATGCGCACTTCGTCCGGGCGCTTCGTCATCAGAATCGATGCGATGATCGCATTCAAACACACCGACTTTCCCGTCCCGGTTCGGCCGGCGATCAACAAGTGCGGCAGCGTGGCGAGATCGACGCACAGGGGATTGCCGGACACGTCCTTGCCCAGGAACAGAGGGATCTTCGACGCCTTGGTCTTGCTTCCCACCTCTTCGATGACTTCCCGCAGTCGCACCACCTGTCGGGTCTCGTTAGGTACTTCGATCCCCACCGTATTTTTTCCGGGAATGGGGGCCACGATCCGCACGCTGGGGACGCGCAATGCGATGGCCAAGTCGTCGGCCAGCCCCGTGATTTTGCTCAACCGCAGCCCCGCTTCCAACTCCACTTCGTACTGGGCGATGACCGGTCCAGTTTCGATTTCGACCACGCGGACATTGAAGCCGAAATCCTTGAACGTCTTCTCCAGGATCTTGGCCTTGCGGCGTACCTCCACGGCCTGTTGTTCGAAGTCCATATCATCGCTGTCCAGCAACAACTCCAGGCTGGGCAAGATGTATTCGTCAGCTCCCACCGGCAGTTTGGTGTCATCCATGTGTGCCAGCGGATCCTCTTCGGTCGCATCCGACTTGCTCTTGCGTTTGGGAGCCTTAACTTTGATCGAGGCGGGCGGAGGCGGGTCGTCGTGGGGTAAGTCCGCCCGCACCTGTAGCGTCTCCGTTTCGGATGGCAGCTCCAAGTAGTCGGATTGGGGTGGTTCCGGTTCCGGCGGCGGCTCGGCTGCCGTCTGGGCAGGCTCTGTGGATGCCGATCGACCGGCCCCGGCTGCCTCCGTCGTCGGTGCTGCGGCTGGTGTTTCCGGCTGAGCCGCCGCGCCCTTACCCAACAGCGCTGCTCGCAATCGAGAAAACAACGACCTGCGGTCCCCACCATCCGACTCTGCCGATGCATTGCGTTCGCCGCCGCGACGCCGGATGCGAATCGGAGGTTCTCCGTTCTCACCCAGCACGACGCCCTCCTCGACGTCGGAGCGCGTTTTGCGCAAAGCGATTTCCGGCGCGTGGAGAACGACTTTCTTCTTCGTTGCGGCTGCAGCGTGCCGCGCCACCGCCGCGCTACCGAACAGCAATCGTCCGAGCGTCTGGAACACCACGTAATCGGTGCTCAGCAGCAAGCCTGCCACCAGCACGGCCGTCGTCAGAATCAAGCTGCCCGCCAAGGCGAAGTGCGCATTCAACCACGTCGAAGTGATTGCGCCCAGATACCCGCCCGGACCAATCACCGGTGCAAACGGAAGCGGCGGGCCGGTCAAAGCCAGGAATGTGGTCACGGCCACGATTACCAGTATCCAGCCGAATTGCCGCAGTGGTCCCACGAAATTACTTTGGGCCCGGAACATCCACACGGCAAGTAGGCTCATCCACAACAAAAACACGATCGCACCGGTCCCCAGCCCTTGAACTAGCACGTGCGCGATGACAGCACCGATCCATCCGCACGCGTTCTGGATCGAAGCATTGGGTGGATAAGCGGCGCCATCAGGTGGCAGCAGCCAGGCCAACGGTTTGGGCAGCGGCCCTAGCGGATCGGCGGGATCGTAAGTCAAGAGACTGACCCAGCCCAAGGCGCACAACGCGGCCAGGATGATTGCTTCGAGGTCCAGCTCGATTTTGCGATGAGTGGTCATGCGAGGTGGAGCGATCCCAGCAGCGTTTACGAGGAGATCCATGGCAGTCCCCCGTGGACGTGCCACTTCAGATGGGTCCTCCCTGACCACATTATTCCTGCTCCGCACAGGTCCGGAGCAAGAAATTCCAGTATCAATCGTCTTTTATCGTCAGCAACTTGAGCCGCATCGAGAAATTCCGCTCGCCTCGCTACAACCGCCATTTCCCGCACTATCCCCCCGCTCGAAACTGCTTCATCCAGCAACGCAACCGTGCCCACGCGGATCCCATTCCCCTACAGCCACAGGCGGGGTCTCAGTCTTCCCGCGTGGCCTGCAGCCGCCGGATGCAGGTCTGGCCAATGCATGAAATTGGGGAATAGCTTTTGCCGCGCGATTCGTTGTCGCGATCCTCATGAAGCCCCCTCCCGGCTGCGGGGCGAATGAGACGCGAAGGAAAGCCAGCGATTACTTAGGCGATTTCTCGCACCCGACCTCTCCCGTGAAGAGAATTGCAATCGGCGGAGCGTCAGCGAGAAAGGCTCACGGGGGAGATGCTATGGGGTGAAAAGCGAGTCCGTAGCTGTCAAACTACTGTTTTGTTTCCAGGTAAAACAAGGAGCTTAAC
>RFIQ01000202.1 GCA_003695565.1 Planctomycetota bacterium
GTTCAAGGTTGTCGGTTGGCTGGCCTTCATCGCCGCTGCTACCGTGACTTTCGGTGCCATCGCGTGGAATCTGGGCGCGTGGTGGCGTCGCAAGGCTGCTTGAGAAATATCATCCAACTGGAATTCCGACATGATCGTTGCCGATTTGCTGAACATCGATTTGCCTTGGAAGCAGATCATCATCGGTGCCGTCTGTGCGTTGCTTGCTGTGCTGCTGGTCAATGGGACTTGGGTGGCAGCCACCCGCCGCCGGTTGGAGTTTCGCGAACGGCACGGGTGGATTGCCCGCACGAGTTACCTGCTCTTTCTGGTCGCTACGGTAACGTTGGCGGCGACCTCCTTCGGGTCGATTCTTCGGTTCGGCCACATGTCGGGGCTAGGCCTGCTGATCCACATCATGTCGGCCGGAGCGTTCGTGGCGACCCTTTTTATTGTTGCCACGGCATTCCTCCCCTGGGGCTCCGAGAGGCAGCAATCGGCCTACGTCCTGGAGCATCGATGGTGGTTGGCGCGCTGGTCGGCATGGGCGCTGGTGGTGGCCAGTCTGGTCGCGGCGGGAACCATGCTGATTAGCATGTTGCCGATCCTGGACACCACCGGGCTGTTGCAGTTCGCTCAACTTCATCGACTCGCCGGTCTGATCGTCGCGGCGGCCGCTGCCATCCATGCTTATGCAATGGTCGTCACGCGGCTGGGTTGGCGTTGATGGGTGGATTCCGCAGTCGGCATCAACTCGTGAAACAGGCGGACGTGGCGTGCTGTGGTTGATCGACAACTACGACAGTTTCGTTCACAACCTGGGACGCTACCTCGTCCGGCTGGGGATGGAGGTCGCGGTCGTTCGCAACGACGATCCGCGGTTGGTCGAGTTGGATCTCGCAGACTGCCACGCTCTAGTTCTGTCGCCCGGGCCGGGGCTTCCAGAGCATGCAGGACGATGCATGGATCTGGTGCGTACTTTTTCGGGACGCGTGCCGATACTGGGGGTTTGTTTGGGGCATCAAGCGATTTGCGCAACGTTTGGGGGGACGATTGTGCGTGCCCGTCGCCCACTGCATGGTAAAGCCAGCGCCGTGTCCTGGTGCCCCTCGCCGTTGTTCGAAGGTTTGCCCAATCCCGCCGAATTCGGACGATACCACTCCTTGGTGGCCGATCCCTTGACTCTGCCGGGTTGCTTGCAGGCCATCGCGCACAGTCCCGAAGGCGAAATCATGGCGGTGCAGCATTTGCAACATCCCACATACGGCGTCCAATTTCACCCGGAATCGATCCTTTCGCCTTGGGGAATGCGCTTGCTGGAGAACTTCCTGGGCGTCGCTCGCACCGGTACGGCGCAAACTGGCTTGCGCGATCGTCGCTCCATGACGAGCGCGAGTTCGCCAGGCGCGATTGCGCGGCCTTCTTCACCATGATGCGCGCCCTTCGGACCCAAATTCGACCTTGCGAGTGCGGCTCGTCGAATGCCGCGTTGGCGAGTATATTACGGACGCGTTTTGGAGGAGGCCCGGCGACGGTGGCGCCCGAGAGTGCGGCTGCACAACGATCTTGTAAGTAGTAGAGATATCCCGCGGTGCAAGAAATGCCTGATGCAAGCGATGAAGATGTACTGGACCGTCTGATGGTAGAGATCCATCGGCGGGCAGCCGAGTTGCCGGAAGATTCCTACACGACTCGCCTGATTCGTGGCGGTGTGGAGAAGATGGGGGCCAAGATCACTGAGGAAGCGCAGGAGGTCCTTGATGCGGCTGCGCAACAGCCTCCTGACCGCGACCATCTGGTCTACGAAGCCTGCGATCTGATTTACCATCTGTGGGTCTTGTTGGGGGCCAACGGCATCACTGTCGCCGACTTACGGCAGGAATTGGCTCGCCGGGAGGGAATGTCGGGATTGGAAGAAAAACGTCGCCGTGCCGAGAAGCGGTAGTCGTTCCGGCTCCGCCGCGAAACGCACAAGACCAGGTCTGATAATACACATTCAGAATTTATAAGTTAGTGGGAGCGCATGACGATTCAGTTGAGCGATAATCTGAGAATCGGTGTTCCGTCGAAGGGTCGACTAAGCGATCTGGCAGTTGGATTGCTGCAGCAGGCCGGATTGCAGTTCCGGCGGCAGGAACGGACATTGTTCGCCCTGGTGAAGCAACTTCCCATCGACATCGTATTCCTACGCACCGACGACATTCCGACGTTGTGTGCCGAAGGAGCCATCGATTTGGGAATCACGGGAAGCGATTTGGTGGAGGAGAGCGGGCGGGAAGTGACAGTTCGCATGCCGTTGGGCGTGGGGAAATGTCGGCTGAGCCTCTGTGTGCCGATCGATTCATCGATCCAGTCTCCTGCTCAACTGGACGGCTGCCGCATCGCCACCAGTTTTCCGCACGTCACCGCGCGCTATCTGGAATCGCATTGCCGCAACGTCCATTTGGTTTCCCTCTCGGGATCTGTCGAGATCATGATCGCCATGGGAGTTGCAGAGGCGATTGTGGACCTGGTCGAGACCGGTAGTACCCTGGCGGCCAACCGTCTGCGCATCCTGGAAGACATCGGGCACTATGAAACCGTGTTGATTCAAAATCCGAACACGGCCCACACTGAGCTGGCCGACCGCATCGTGCGCCGTCTGGAGGGGGTTGTCATCGCGCGCGATTACTCCCTGCTGGAGTACAACGTTCCCGAAGCCCGTTTGGCGGATGCGGAAGCGATTACGCCCGGTTTCAAATCGCCCACGATCAGCCGATTGGAGGAACCGGGTTGGTTCTCCGTCCGCGTCATGGTTCCGCGGAAGGATGTCATCGACGCCATGGAGCAACTGGAGGCGATTGGCGCGTCGGCCATTCTGGAAACGGAGATCGGCAATTGCCGACTATGAAGCTCTCGGCGCACATCGGATGTGACATTAGAATGTCCCGAAGAATCCGCGGCATGGGAGGTTCAGGCAACTGCCGGCGACTGGTTCATCGCCAGTGGCCGTCGGCGGTGCAGCCTCCAGCAGCCGCGATTGGATTCTGTGTTCGAATAATGATGAGCCGCTTGCCCCCTGTCGAGCGTGCAAGATGGCTCTGGAATCGCAGCAACCTGCGGTCGCGATAACGTTTTTACACGACACTGCACAGTAAGGAGATTGAGCTGACATGACGATTCTGCGCGTTGGATCGAACGAGAAGTACGCTGAAGGGTGGGAAAACGTCTTCGGAGGAAAGAAAAAGAAGAAGAAAGCGGCTGCGAAGGGTGCTACCAAGACGGCCGGCAACAAGAAAAAGGCTGCCGGTGCCAAGGCATCTAAAACTGTAAAGAAGAAGGCTGCCTCCAAGAAGAAAAAGGTTGCCAAGGCGGCGAAGTAGTCGCGCGCGAACTGGCCATGGATCGAACGTTCGATCGGACGCGGGCGACCTGCGGAGAAACGGCCTTGCATTAGCCGTCCACGGCCCCGCCATCCAATTGTTTCCAAGCCGGACTGAGGAAATCGAGCAGATCACGACTGGTGGCGTACCGGTCGTTCAGTTGCCGACCCATGATTTCGCCTGCCAGCCCGTGGAGATGCGCGGCCAGGCGAGCAGCATCCAGGGCTGGCATCCCTTGGGCCAGCAATGCTGCAACGAGTCCGGTCAGAACGTCGCCCGAGCCGCCGGTCGCCAGCGCCGGGCCGCCCGTGGTGTTCAGGTACCATCGTTCCCCATCGGTCACGATCGTGCGTGCGCCCTTGAGCAGCAGAACGACGCGATGCTCTCGGGCGAATTGGATGGCCAAGGCTGCGCGGTTGCTTTCGACCTCTGCGACGGAGCATCGGAGCAGTCGCGCGAACTCGCCGGGATGCGGAGTCAGCACGGTGGGATGGGGCGGCGGGCGCTTATCCAGTGCATCCAAATGATCGACCAAGGCATTCAGCCCGTCCGCGTCGATGACCATTGGCCGGTGGACACCAGCCAGCAACTGCACGACCACTTGCCGCACTGCACGGGATTGCCCCATCCCCGGTCCCAGTGCTACCGCCGACTGCCGTTGTACCACACCGAGCACCTGCTTGACGCAGTCCGGCGTGACCTGACCGTCCTCCTCCGCCAGCCACACTGTTGTGTACGAGGGGTGGGCTGCCGCTACGATGGGTGCGACGCAGCCGGGCGCCGCCACGCTCACCAGCCCCGCGCCTGCATGCAGTGCCGCGACTCCCGCCAATGCCACAGCGCCGGACATGCCGCGGCTGCCACCAATGATCAGCGCGCTGCCGAACGTCCCTTTGTGCGCGTCGGGCGGGCGAGCGGGTAATGGGGGCAGGCCGTGAATCCGGCGGGCACCAGCGATCTGCTGCGGTTTCGAGGTTCGCAGCACGTCGGCGATTCGGTGGTTGTTCTCTGCCATGGCGATATCCAAAGCCTTGCGGCCCTGGAAGACGCGGTTGGCATCCGCGCCGGCGTCGAGCAGCAGCCGCGTCACCTCCGCGCAATCGTCTTTTTGCAAAGCATTAAAGAGCAGCGGCGTAATGCCGCGAAAGGGCGAAGCGGGGTATGCATTGACGGAATCCACTTCAGCGCCACGCTCCAGCAACAACCGCACTACCTCCGGCGCATGTTCACTGGCCCAATGCAGCGGCTTGCCTCCATAGCATCCGATTTCCTCCGCCTCGATATCGGCGCCGGCATCCAGCAGCATCTCCACGATTTCCACGTGCCCATTGTGGCAGGGCCAGTGCAAGGGCGTGTCGCCCAACATTCCGCGTTGGTGCACCGCCAATGGATCCATTTCCAGATGTCGACGCACGATGTCTGCCCATCCTGCACGCGCCGCGATGTGAATCGTGGCCCCCAATCCGCGCGTCCCCTCAGCCCGATCTGGAATCTCGCGCAAGAAATAGTCGACCACCCCTTGCGCATTCGGACGATCGGGATAGACCCGGTAGCGATCCGCCACGAATACCGGGGGATAGGTCGTGAAGGGATTGGAGTAGACCTCGGCCCCGCGCTCGACCAGCAACTTGCAAACGTCCAACTGGGCCCACCTGGCAGCACAATGCAGTGCCGTGCGTTCCTCCCAGTTTTCCGGGTTGGGATCGTGGGCAAACACCAGTTCCGGGAATTCGTCGATGGCGCGCTGCACGCCTTCGAAGTCTCCCTCCCGAATCAATGTCCGCAGGTTCGCCACTCGCATGGTCCGTTTGTTCCTTCCCGCATGGAATGAAAGCGTGGTACTCGAACAGCCAATCCAACCGGGGACCTCTGCCGCGCAGACGGACTGGGCAACCCTTTTCCGGTCATCCCACAGGAATCGTCGGACCGAATTGCAAAACTGCCCAACGAATCCAGAGGCGAACAGCCCTATTTGGGATCGTGCTTGTACACCACGCCCTCTTTCATCACGAACCGCACATCCCGCATCAATGAGACATCATCCAATGGATTTCCCTTGACTGCTACCAGATCGGCAATCTTGCCGGCGGTAACGGTCCCCAAGCGATCCTCCACTCGCAACAACTTTGCACCGTGGTAGGTTGCTGCACGAATGGCTTCCAGCGGATCCATGCCTCCGGCGACCATCAGCTCGAATTCCCGAGCATTCTCACCATGGGGAGATACTCCCGAATCGGTACCAAACGCGATGTTGACGCCGTAGGCATAGGCCTTGGCGAACGTTTCCTGGATCACGGGGCCGATCGCGGCCGCTTTGGGACGCACTACTGAGGGAAAGTAACCCTCCTCCTTCGCTTTCTCGGCAACCCAAACCCCAGCCAGAATTGTGGGCACGAGGTAGGTCCCGCGTTCCTTCATCAGTGCCATGATTTCTTCGGTCATGTAGGTCCCGTGTTCGATCGAATCGACGCCCGCCAATACCGCCCGTTTCATTCCCTCGGCTCCGTGGGCATGCACGGCCACGGTCATGTTGTAGTCCCGCGCCGTTTCGACGATGGCCCTCAGTTCCTCCATGGTGAACTGTGGATTGTCGCCGCTAGCGGCCAGGCTGAGCACACCCCCTGTGGCTGTCAGTTTGATCAGATCGGCGCCGTCCTTGTAGCGTTGCCGGACGCCTTTGCGAGCTTCATCCGGACCGTTGATCACGCCCTCGACCGGCCCAGCATCTCGCTTGAAATCCCCTTGCAATCCGTTGGTCGGATCCGCGTGGCCTCCCGTCGTCGCCAAGGACTTGCCGGACGTGAAAATGCGTGGCCCGACGATCCAGCCGGCTTCGATCGCGCGCCGCAGTGCGACCGAGTTGCCGCCATTGTCCCCCACATCTCGCACCGTGGTAAAACCAGCCAACAAGGTCAGACGCGCGTAGTGCACCGACCGCAAAGCAAAATCGGCTTCGCTCATGAAGAACTTGTCCGAATAGACCTTTTCGTGGTGCTGGGTGATCAGATGCGTATGCATGTCCATCAACCCCGGCATGACCGTGTATTCGCGCAAGTCGAAGACGGTATCGCCTTGATTGACCACGATGAATCCATCCTGAATCGCGGCGATTTTCCCTTCGCGCACGATGATGGTTACTTTCTCCAGAATCTCGTCGCCTTCAGCGGTAATCACTCGGCCAGCATGGATCAGGGTATCGGCTGCGTGTCCGACTTGGGCGAACACGCAAGTGAATGCCACGATGGTGGCGGTTGCATATCGAATCACATGGCTGTGCATGAGCTGTCCCCAGTTGAGTAGTCGAATGGATGCGCGATGAGAACGAAGAAAAGAACGGCCCCTTCTGTCGATCCGACGCCGAAGCCCAAGAATGAGAAAGCGAGTCCTGGTATGTGCTGCAAAGCCATCTGCGGCGCACGATTGGAGCCTGCCGAGAATGACATGGCACGTGTCGAGAACACCATGCGGAATCGGAGCGATTCTCAATCTGCGGAACGGTCGCAGGGATCGGTTTCCAGTATAGATACCGCGCCGGAATGATACACCCGGTTTCCAGTCCGCCCGCCGCGGATTGCCAAGACTGATTCCGCTGACCAGTCTCTGCCAGGCGATGGGTTTCGAGTTTGCCTCGTCACACGGCCGATTTCCAGTCTGATAACGGAGCGCGGACACGTTATACTTCTGCCGGTGCGACAGTACTCGCCGGGCTTCTAGTTCGGCCTCCAGTTTGCCTCCTTGCGGACTCGCTCGTCAGATGCAAGAAACGGAAACTCGCAAGCGCCGCGTCGAATGGGCTGGATTCTTCCTGGGCCCCGCTGTGTGTCTGGTCGGATTGGTTGCCTTGCCAGATGCGTATTTCCTGGGGCCCTCGCATCCGCCGACCTCGGCGGCAGACTTGCCTTCCGCAGAACACCAGCGCGCCGCGCAAACCGGCAACGCCGTGTCCCCATCCAATGCCAGCGGCACGATGGACCGGTCGCGATCTCTCGAGGCTAGTCCCCAAACGGGGCGCGTCGAGTTCTCATGGGCTGGCAGAGCGACGCTGTCGGTAATGGCCTGGATGGCGGTCTGGTGGTTGACCGAAGCGGTGCACATTACGGTCACTGCCCTGTTGCCACTGGCGCTGTTTCCGTTGCTGGGGGCTGCCACCATGTCGGAGGCAGCCTCGCCCTACGCCCACCACCTCATCTTTCTCTACCTCGGTGGTTTCACGCTGGCATTCTCGATGGAAAAATGGGGCCTTGGGCGGCGCATGGCATTGCTATGCTTGTCGATCACCGGCACCTCCGCACCACGAATGATCGCGGGATTCATGATGGTGACTGCCTTCCTTAGCGCATTCGTCTCCAACACAGCCACGACCGCGATGATGCTGCCGATCGCCCTGAGCACGATCGGGCTGCTGCGCGCCGAGCAGGCGTCGGCCAAAGGAAACGAGCACATCGAGATGTTCGCCACCTGCCTGTTGTTAGGAATTGCCTATTCCGCTTCCATTGGAGGTGTGGCTACCATCATCGGCACACCTCCCAATGCATTCCTGGTTGGATTCTTGGGCGATACGATCGCACCGGAATACCAGATCAATATCAGTTTCGTTGGTTGGCTGCCGATCGGTCTCTCGCTGGTGCTCTTGTTTCTCCCAACCATGTATGTGATCATGACCCGCCTGCTGTTTCCGATTCGCGGCATAGCGTTGCCGGGCGGTGCCCAGATGGTGCGGCGGGAACTGCGTTCTCTGGGTTCGATCAGCCGTGGAGAGTGGTTGACGACGTGCGTGTTCGTTGGAACCGTAATTGCCTGGCTGACGCGTCCCCTTTTGCAGTCCATCGAATTCACCTGGCAGGGAGCCTCGCTGACTCCGTTGGCGGGCCTGAGCGACACGGGCATTGCGATGATCGCCGCGTTGGTCTTGTTTGTTCTGCCCGTGGATATAGGACGTCGCGAGTTCGTAATGGACTGGGCCACTGCGTCGCGAACGCCCTGGGATATCCTGTTGCTGTTTGGTGGTGGGCTGAGCCTGGCCTCGGCCGTCCAGAACAACGGTGTGGCCGAGTTCTTGGGCAGCTTCGCTGGCCAGATCGGCCAGGTGCCCGATATAGCGATCGTCTTGTTCGTCACCGCCGCAATCGTCTTCTTGACCGAGCTTACTTCCAACGTCGCGACCACTACCTCCCTGGTCCCGGTACTCGCCGCGCTGGCTCCTGGACTGGGAATGCATCCGGTGCGACTGGCTGTACCGGCGGCTATCGCCGCGAGCTGCGCGTTCATGTTGCCGGTAGCCACGCCCCCCAATGCGATCGTCTTCGGGGCGGGCTACATCCGATTGCCGCAGATGATCCGTGCGGGGCTGGTCCTGAACATCGTCTCAGTGATCCTGGTCACATTGATTTCCGAGACCGTCGCCCGCTGGTGGCTGGTGTCGTCTAGTGGCGGCTCGTAAGCTCGGACTGTGGTGAACGCCGTTGTTCACTGGGGCGTTTTACATGCGGCTGGCTACGCCCGCTTTTTCGAGCGGATGCAGACCGTACATCGACAGCGAGGGGGCTTCCGCGTCGGGGAACATCTTGCCCCGGTTGGCGATGCATTTAGGATCGCACGCGGCGCGCACGCTCTTCATCCATTCGATGCTGCAGGATGAGAACTGCTGGGGCAGGAACTGGCGTTTCTCCATCCCCACCCCATGCTCGCCGGTGATCGACCCGCCCAACTCGATACACAGTTGCACGATGCGGCCGGCCAGCGCTTCAGCCCTTTCCAGTTGGCCGGATTGTCGGCCATCGAACAAGATTAGGGGATGCAAGTTCCCATCCCCAGCATGAAACACATTGGCCACCTGCAATCCGGATTCTTGCCCCAGTTCCTGGATGCGCTGCAATGCAAACCCCAATTTGCTCCTGGGCACTACACCATCTTGCACAATGAAATCGGGGCTGAGGCGGCCCACAGCGGAAAACACGCTCTTGCGTCCTTTCCATATAGTGGCGCGTTCCTCGGCTGTAGCAGCGATGAGGACTTCCGTGGCTCCCGTGCCAGAGAGCAATTGATCGAGGGAGCGACGTTCCTCGGCGACCGCTTCGGCGTTCCCGTCCAGCTCGACGATCAATACCGCTTCCACGTCTCGAGGGTACTGGACACCGACCGCTTTTGTGGCGGCCTGCATACTCAAGCGGTCCATGATCTCGACCGCTGCCGGCAGCAGCCCGCTGCCGATGATGGCGGCCACGGCCTCACCGGCTGCCTGCAATGTCCTGTAACCGGCCAGCACCGTGTGGAAGCTCTCCGGCTTCGGCAACAGCCGCACGCGAATCTCCAAAGCGATACCGAGCAACCCTTCACTTCCGACCAGCAAACCGAGCCAGTCGGGCCCGACCACCTGGCCGCCCTCCGAGCCGACATCGACCACCTCTCCGTCAGCCAGTACGAATTTCATGGACAGCACATGATTGCTAGTCATGCCGTATTTCAGGCAGTGGGCTCCGCCAGAATTGAATGCAATGTTGCCGCCGATCGTACACACTTGCTGGCTGCTGGGATCCGGCGCATAGTACAAACCGGCGCCGGACACGGCCGCCGACAGGTGCGAATTGATGACCCCCGGTTCCACCAATGCCGTGCGGTTCGGCAGGTCGATTTCCAGGATGCGATGCAACCGATGCAAGGAAATCACGATGCCCTCGGGATGCGGTAACGAACCGCCAGACAAACTGGTCCCGCTACCGCGTGCTACGAAGGGTACGCCATGTTCGTGGCACCAGCGGACCACTTGAATGACTTCGTCAGCCGATCGCGGGACGACGACCGATTTGGGCGGGACTGCAAAGGCAGTCAGTCCATCGCTTTGATACGCAACCCGCGCGCTGGTCGACTCCTCAAACCGGTCCGGCGGCAATAGCCGATGGAGACTCTCCAGGTCAGGCTCTACAACTCGGTCGGTACTGGTCATCGATGTATTCCTTGTGCCACACCGGTGAGCGTTGTTCCCAGGTTGGGTCGGCGTTTCGACCGGTGCTGCGGCGCACGATGCAATCTACGCGGTCATGGTGGGTTCCGCATGTTCCGTCACCACACTCCGCGCGGCGTCCAGCACCGAAACGCCGCCGCCGACGGCCCCGCAATCGCGGAGGATCGTTTCCAGCGCCGCCAGCACGAGCAATACGTTGCGGCGCGTGCTGCTGGAGCCCATCAATCCGATTCGCCACGCCTGCCCCTTGAAGGGTCCCAAGCCCGCGCCAATCTCGATGCCGAAGTCCTGGAGCAGCCGGCTGCGCACCATGGCATCGTCGACCCCCTCGGGAACTCGGACCGCGTTGAGGGTGGTCAGGGAATGCTGCGGAATGTACTCCAAACCCAGTGCTTCCAATCCGGCCCGCAGCATGCGGTGATGCAGTTCATGCCGTGCGATGCGCGCCGTCAACCCTTCCTCGACAACCATTTTCAATGCTTCGCGCAACGCATAAGTCATGTTAATGGGAGCCGTATGGTGATAAACCCGGTTGCTGCCCCAATAATTGCGCAACATCGTCACGTCCAAGTACCAACTGGTAACCTTGGTGCGGCGGGCATCGATAGCCGCCAAAGCACGGGGTGAGAACGTCACGGGAGACAGGCCAGGCGGGCAGCTCAGGCACTTCTGCGTGCCGCTGTAGCAGGCGTCGATCCCCCAGCGATCTACCGGAACGTCGATTCCTCCCAAGCTGGTTACAGCATCGACGATCAACAACGCATCGTGCTGGCGTACGATGGCCGCAATGTCCTCCATGGGCTGATGCTCGCCCGTGCTCGTTTCCGCATGAACGATACCCACTGCTTTGATGCCCCGATGTGCCTTGAGCGCTTGTTCGATCTGCTCGGGCGCGATTCCTTGCCCCCATGGCGCTTCGACCGCGTGCACCGTGGCCCCGTAACGTTCGGCTACGTCCTTCATGCGGCCGCCAAACACGCCGTTGACGCAAATGATGACTTCGTCTCCCGGCTCCACCAAATTGCAAATACAAGCCTCCATGCCGGCCGATCCCGTTCCGGAAACGGCGATGGTCAGCTCGTTCTTGGTTTGGAACACTTGCCGCATCAATTCCCGCGTCTGATCCATGATTTTTAGGTACTCCGGATCCAAATGCCCCAGCGTGGGAGCAGCCAAGGCGCGCAGCACGCGTGGATCCACGTCACTGGGCCCTGGACCGAGTAGAACGCGTTGGGGGGGATGATCAGTCGCGGGGGAAGCGGTCACGGTGATACGCCTTTCCTGAAAAGCAATCGGTGTATAATCGTTCTCAGACATCGAATGTGGCAACTGAGGCCGTCGATTGCTCATTCTACGCGGAATGCCGTTGAATCAAAAGCATCCAGCCGACGGTGCCTGCGGAGCAACCTGGAGTGGAACCGTCATCCCAACTAGAGCGTTGTGCATGAACCGAGAACAATCTCAGCCCGAAGAACAGGCCCGCTCGTCGCCCCCGCCCAATCGCGTAGCGTCGGATGCGCAAGTCACGCAATACATTACGACAATCAAAAATGCACCGCAGCAAATCGGTGAACACGTCGTGCGTGCGCTACAGCACCCAAACACCGTAGCGGTATTGACGACCGTTGTGGTGGGACCGGGAGGTGGCCAGCACGTCATATCCGCGGCGCTCAACCCGGGGCAACTGGCTCAAATCGAAGCGATTTTGCGCCAAGCCGAACTGGAGTGCGATGAAGAAGTTCCCTGCGTTGGATTCCATTGCCTGATCCAACCGCAAGGGGACTCTGCTGCGCGTGCCAGCTCCGCTGATGCCGCCGGGAGTTCCGATGCCGACCGGGACACTGCCGTCGGAGCCAACGGCGACGAGGACAGCGGCGCTTAGGAGCGTCCCGGATATAAATGTCGCATCACGCCGTAGCCCGACTCTCTTAGTCGGGCAGCGAAGGACCCGACACGGAAAGTCAGGCTACAGACAGGACCATTACTTCAAGGACGGCTCTTAGGGCTGCGGCCAGGCGGCTTGTTTGGATGCTGATCCCGCATGAGCCGCTACTGTTGGATCAACGCTTCATTCTTGGGTCGCCGCGCTGACGGCGTAGACTTGCAGGTTGCACTTGCGGCATGGCGATGCATGACAAGCAGGATGCTTCCGCCACTCTGTGAAACAGGCAGTGCACTAGTTTGTTCGGTCGCCTGCTGGCGGCTCCGCTTAGTCACTCAGGTTTGAGAACGATTGTGGCCAGTGGCGGCAAATCGACGGGCATCGATGCGGGGCGACCGTGATGGGGAGCCAACGTAGCCTCGCAACCTGCGAAGTTACCGACGTTGCTGCCTCCGTATAAGCTCAAGTCGGAATTGAAAATCTCGCGGTATTTGCCTGGGCGGGGCACACCGATTCGGTATCCATGTCGAACGACAGGGGTGAAGTTACAGGCCACGACCACGAAATCTTCCGGGTCACGAGCCTTTCGCAAGTACACCAGAACGCTATCTTCTCGATTCAAGCAATCCACCCATTCGAACCCCTCGCCTTCGAAATCCACCTCGTGAAGTGCGGGCTCGCGTCCGATCAGGGCATTCAAGTCAGCGACGACTTTTTGTACACCACGGTGCGTATCCCAATCCAGCAATTCCCATTGGATCTGGGAATCGTAATCCCATTCGTGCCACTGGGCGATTTCGCATCCCATGAACAGCAGCTTCTTGCCCGGATGCGTCCACATGTAGCTGTACAACAGGCGAAGATTGGCGAATTTCTGCCACAGGTCGCCGGCCATCTGGCTGATCAGCGAGCCCTTGCCGTGCACCACTTCGTCGTGGGAGAACGGCAAGACGAAATTCTCGGTGAATGCATAGATCAGGCTGAAGGTCAGCTCATCGTGATGGTATTTGCGGTGGATGGGCTCGTGCCGCATGTACCTCAACGTGTCGTTCATCCAGCCCATGTTCCACTTCATGGAAAAACCGAGCCCGCCGGTGTACGTGGGCCGACTTACGCCCGGCCAAGCCGTCGACTCTTCGGCCACGGTCATAATCCCCGGGAATTGCCCATGGGCTTGTTCATTGAACTCCCGCAACATGTGGATGGCTTCCAGGTTCTCGCGCCCGCCATATGCATTCGGGATCCACTGCCCGTCCTGGCGGCTGTAATCCAGGTACAGCATGCTGGCGACCGCGTCGACGCGCAAACCATCGATGTGGTACTTGTCCAACCAGAACAGCGCATTGGCTACCAGGAAATTGCGGACCTCATTGCGTCCGTAATTGAAAATCATGGTGCCCCAATCGGGGTGCTCTCCTTGCCGTGGGTCCGCGTGTTCATACAGGGCGGTTCCGTCGAATTGCCTTAGGCCGTGATCGTCCTTGGGAAAATGCGCCGGCACCCAGTCGATAATCACGCCGATGCCGTTCTGGTGGCAATAGTCCACGAAGTACATGAAGTCCTGGGGTGTGCCGTAACGGCTGGTGACCGCATAGTACCCGACGGTCTGATAACCCCACGATCCGGTAAAGGGGTGCTCGCTGATCGGCAGCAACTCGATGTGCGTGAACCCCATCTGCTTGCAGTAATCGACCAATTCATGCGCCGCCTTGCGATAGTTCATCCAGCCATGGTGCCCTTCCGGATCGCGTTTCCAACTCCCCAAATGCACTTCGTAAATGCTGATCGGCTGGGAGAATGCATCGCGCGCCGGGCGGCTCTCCATCCACTCCGCGTCATTCCAGGTGTAGGTATCCAGGTCAGCGACGACCGACGCGGTGCGCGGCGGCAGTTCGGAATAGAATCCAAAGGGATCCGACTTGTCGACCGTTTGCCCACCCACACGGCGGACGCGGAACTTGTACTTTTCACCGATCTTGGCGCGCGGAATGAACAATTCCCAGACGCCCGATGGAATATGCTTCCGCATCGGATGCTGTGTGCCGTTCCACTGATTGAAATCGCCGATGACCTGCACCGATTCGGCATTGGGCGCCCACACGGCGAAATTGACTCCGGGAACTCCATCCACCACCCTGGGATGGGCACCCAGCTTCTCATACAACCGCCAATTCCGTCCCTCGCCGAACAGGTACAGGTCAAAATCGGTCAACAAGGGCTTCACATTGTAGGGATCGTGCATTTCTGTGATGTCGCCATTTTCCTGGGCAATCCGGAAGCGATAGTGCGACGTAGATTCTACCGGACAAATGGCTTCGTAGAACCCCGAAGGATGGACTCGCCGCATCGGGCGGACGCACTGATGCCGCTCATCGACCAACCACACCTGCTTGCTGCGTGGTAGGAACGCCCGCACGGACACTGCCTCGCGATCCTGTTGCACAATCCGATGCGGCCCCAGCAATTCCGCCGGGTTTTTCAGGGTTCCTTCCACCAACTGGGAGATTCCCGCCAACGACAAATGGGTTCGCACTTATTCCTCCCTGAGATCAATTTCGACCACCATCTTCGTCCGGAATGTATTACTCGTGCGTCTGGCATACCAGCCGCGATCGGTGTGACGGTCGCTGGTGGGCAACCGCACCGATTCCCTATGCTCGTCACTTAGCCCGCGAGCAATTCAGTCTCCGCCAGCTCCCCGGCAAAACCGGCTTCCGCCGCATGCTTGGCTCTCGACGCATCGCGGCTGCCTTCCTCCGAGCCGTGATACGGAGGCCGACGACAGTCCACGTATTCGGAATCCGCAGCGCGTCTCGCCACTTTGTTTTTTGGGGAGGAGATCCCCTCCGCAAAGGCGGTGTTAAGGGGGCGATCGCTCCAGCGACGGATCGTCGATCCTGCTGGCCGGGACAGACCGCTGGGCAACGGCCGGCAACTGACGGCATGGAACTGCAACGCCCGGTCGACGCGCTGCCATAGGTCCGCATTGCGAATCGGCAGGACCTCCCCGAATCGCTCCCACGTGTAATTCCGCTCCCGCCAACTCGCCAACCCATACCGCATACCTCGCACCACATAGCGGCTGGGGGTAACCAAAGTTACCGAACTGGGCTGGTCCAACGCTTCCAACCCTCGCACGACCGCCAGGAGGTTGAGCCGATCGAGGCTGGCCGCTTCGCATTCGACGTCGGAGGCATCGAACTGCTCCGCGCGATCAATCCGCTGCAACGAAACGGCCCAACGCCCACCGCATCTCTCGCCCGCGGAGCATTCTCCCGCACTTGTTAACAATTCGGCCGAACAGAAAAGCAGATAATGAGGCGGCGGCACAACCATCGGATGGATCTCCCAATTTGCGGCTGTCGTGTAACTCAGTTACGTTCATGTCACGCATCCACGGCTCCCTCCGACGCCGGGTCCTGCCGCGTCCTCCTGCAGCCAGGCTTGCGGTGGTCCTGGCGTGATCCACTTCGCGATCGAGGTGCAGATGGCAGGGCGCGGTCCCGACCTCTGATTTCGGGCGGACCAGTTGGCCCAATCGATCAATTCCCACCCGATCTCGTTCGCCAATCGGGAAAGACCTCCTATCATGCAACCTTTGCGGATCGCGCAGGGATCCCCCAAGACTAAAATAGGGAAGTACTTCCCGGGACTCGGTGGGCATCGCCGGTGGCGACCGCCAAAATCTGTGAGCAAATCCCTCCTCCATGCATGGACTTGGCCTTGATGGCAAAGATGACTCCCCAACCGACCTCCTCCGCGATCCGCCCTTTCGCCCGCTGCGCCCCGACATGGTCCTTGTTGACCATATCCATTGGCGCCATCGCCATGCTGACCGCGGTCACGGGTGCCGATGCTGCCCACGCCCAATCCAAGCCGGTGCGAGCGCGCCCCCCCAAGTTGGATGAGTCGCGCTTCGAGGCGATTTTCTTCGATGATGTGAAATCGCAATTGCAGGGAGACCTTCCCTCTGAGCGAGCGGAAAGGAACAGTCAACCGACCATGTCGAACGACCCTGGCGGCGAACCGGTGGCCGGCCAGAACGACGACCCGATGGGTTGGAAGACGCTCATCTCCGCTGCCTCCCTGGAGGATCTGATCAAGGAGACAAAACTGCGGCTCGATCGTGAAATCACGACGCCCGCCGCTTTCAATGGCGGAGGGTTTAAAGTTGCCAGACGCGAATTCAGCCTGCTCGCTCTGCTGTTCGCCATTATCGAGAATTACCCCGGGGACGTTCGCTGGAAGAGCGACGCGGCGGCCGCTCGCGAACGTTTAGCCCGCGCGGCGGCAAACACCAAGGTTGGATCCATCCAGACCTACCAGGAAGCGAAACAGAGGTTGCTGGACCTGGACGACCTGGTGCGCGGGTCAAGCCTCAATGCGACAACGGATTCCGAAATAGATTGGTCCAACTTGATCGACCGCGTTCCCATCATGCAACTGCTGGAATGGGCCTACCAACAGGAATTGTCGAAGCAGGTGGCCAGCGAGTCCGAATTCGAAGCGAATCAGGACGCAATCCGTCGGTACGCTGAGCTGATCGCAGTCCTAGGCAAGACGATGTTGTTCGAAGAAATGCCTGATGCGACGGATGAAGATTACCAGCAGTTCACGCAAGAAATGATACAACAAGCCCTTCAGGTGCGGTTGGCTGTGGAAACCGATAACCCGGACCTGGCACGCCGCGCCGCCGGCGCGATCGGCCAAAGCTGTAGCACCTGCCACGAGAACTTCCGATGAGCACCATCCGCGCGACCTGGCCGCCCCCTGGTGATCGCTCCAATCAATCGGGTGGTGGACGGTAGCAATGCCAGGAACTGCGCCGCGGTTCGGCCGCGAGCTGAAATCGCCGGTGGTTGGGCTGACGGGCCGGCCGCTTGCGGTGGCCAGCGTGCTGCCACGGTGCCGGTGGTCAAACGATTCATTCA
>RFIQ01000203.1 GCA_003695565.1 Planctomycetota bacterium
CGCGACCGAGTTGCAGGTCCCGCTGCCGGAAAATAGCCCGCCTCGCGCTGGAGCCCCAGTGATCGTCCGCCCGCCGGAATTCGCCGAAACGGAGATATACCATACGCTCTATCTTCCATCCGATTGGAGCATGGATGCGGTGGCAGATGGCCGCCGGTGGCCCGTGATCGTGGAATACACCGGGAATTACTCTCCCCGCGCGGGATCGACCGGACGGGTGGACGATGCACGGCTGGGGTATGGGTTGAGCGGTGGTCGTTGCATTTGGTTGGTGTTGCCCATGGTCGATTTGAAGAACCGATGCAATGCGTCGACCTGGTGGGGAGATCCTGAAGCGACTGCACGCTATGCGCGAACCGAGGTAGAACGCGTCTGTCGAGAGCTGGGCGGGGACGAGCACCGCGTCGTTTTGTGCGGGTTTTCGCGTGGGGCAATCGGCTGCAGCTTTATCGGATTGGGCGATCCCCAGACGGCCCGTCTGTGGTGCGCCATAGTGACTCACGACCATTTCGACGGCGTGAAGGCTTGGAGGGGAACCGACTGGGGCACCCCGCTCGATAGCTATCGGGCGGGAGCCACCGAGCGATTAAGACGCCTGGGGCACCGGCCCCTGCTCATTTGCCAGAATGGGAGCGTGGCGGCCACACGCGAGTTCTTGGAAAGTGTTGTGAACACCGACCAGATCGAATTCCTCGAGGTCGATACTGTTCAGATTCTCGGTGCTTTTCCCAACCGCATCGCCGTCCATCCGCACACCGATGGTTGGTTGCTGGTTCCCAGCCCCTACCGCAAACGCGTCTGGGAATGGATGGATCGGGTATTGTTCTCGCCCCGATGAGTGTTCAGAACACGTCGATACCTTTGACGCTGCTGGTGCTTTGGTGGGTCGCGGCTCGGAAACAGCGTACGGCCGATTCGATGACGCGGTCGGGCGTGATGGTTCCCACCGGCGGTTCGACTCCGGCAATGCCGGCTCGGTACCGAGCATCCAGCGTCGCCTCCAATCGAGTGCCCCGCATTTCACCTGCCAGGCACTCTCGGAGCTGCTCGCGTAACAATTGACTGCAGCGAGTGCGACTGACACCCAGCAGGCAGATGGCCAACTCTCCCGCGGACGTCAGATAGGCTCGTGGCAGATGGTGCTCGGCCGCGTCGTACAGGGCGTCAGCCAGACGCTGTTGCCAGGACTTGATCGGCGAGTTTCCATTGCCTTCTAATCGGCTGCGAGCCCGGTCATCCAGCGGCTCGATATCGACGATCAGGAACGACAACGGGGCGCCTTCAGATTCTGCCAAGGCCAGTAACCGGGCCAAAGAGCGCTGGAGCATCGGATCGTGGACGCTGTGCATCTCCGCGATCAACATACGGGGCAACCATGGCGCTTCCCCTGTGATGTCGGATCCTGTCGGTAGGTTGGTTGGGTGTCGGGCGGCGGGGCTTCCGCTGGCGCCTTCCCCTTGGAGCGCGAGCAACCAAGGATGCTGGGGCGGTTCCGCTCCACGGGAGGAGCCATTCGAGGCGCCGCGCGGATCGGCAATTGATCGGGGTAGCAGATCAAACGCTTTGGCATCTCCCTGCAGGCTCGCCAGACGCGAACGTAGCTCGCGGAGATGGCCGCTGGCATCCTCCCAAGGGATCGGTACGTCGATCCATGTCCGGGGTAGCAGAGCGGTTTGGTTGCTGGCGTCTAAGGCGGCTGCCGTCTTCCAAAGTTCTGCGGGTTGTTGCCACGGCTCACTGCTAGCGACGCGGGCCTGCATTTCCTCCTTGGTCATTGCCGCCAACCGCGATTGGGCATCGACCGCGAGTCGGTCGCTGTGTTCATCGAACTCCCATACGAATTCCAGCACCGTTTGGGCGATGGCTTCCAAATTCAGCCCAAGTTTTTCCTGTAGCACTTGATGCGGCGAGCGTGCCGGCGACACGTCAGCATCCAGTATTGCGGACAGCGGTTCGCCGATTTCCGAGCACAACACCAGCATACACCACCACTCGGCGAGGCGGTAACGCGTTACCACCAATGCGGACTCGACATCGCCTTCGACCGCCGCTCGGTATAGCGGCAGGCAAGTCGTGACCAACCACTGCGCGGAATTGCTCAGATCAGCCGCACCGGACAGCATATGGAGATCGCACAAGGCCGACGCCAACACCCGCCCCTCAGGACGGGGCGGCTCGCAGGTCGGCGGTGCGGACGGACCTTCCTCGACGATCAGTATTCCCTGCAATAGGCGTTCGACGAGGCCACACAGGGCTGCATCGCCGCCCTGCAGCGACTGGCTATACAAACGAGATTGGGTTGCCGTTGGTTTGGCCAGCCAACGTAAAAAACGTCTGGCCCGTGGGCTGGCGTGCAGGCAGCGATTCACCAATGCGGTCTCTGGACAGACGCTGAAATCGGCTTCGGATTGGACTGGGGAGACGGGCATCGGCTTGATGGGGGCAATTCAGTTGGTTGTAGGAAGTACCTTTGGATTGCCGCGCAATCCGATACTGGACGATTGGGCACGCCGGGGCTGGCGCTCATTCCGGTCTTTTCCAGTGGGGTAAGTGGTCACTGGTGGCCGATCGCATGCCAACGTGTCCGCGGTCGTTGAGTGCGGGCGCACAAGATTAGCTCACCATCGGTCCTGCGGCGGGGAATTGCCAACAGCAATTGACCTGGGCGCGTCGACGGTGACAATTTCGCGGATTGTATCGGTGGTGCCGCCTGCGGCGGGGTCAACGTCCGCCGTGGCCTGAAGCAACCTTTCCCCACAATGCGAGTAGCAGTGATGTCGAAATTCGCAGTGATCCTGCCGGCGGCTGGGCAGAGTCGACGGTTTGGGGACTTGTTCAACAAGAAGGTCTTTGCGTCGATCGACAACAAGCCGCTGTGGTTGTATGCGGCTGAGCCGTTTGCCAAACGCCGTGAGGTCGCTCAGATTCTGTTGGTCATCGCGCCGGAAGACAAAGAAACTTTCAATGAGAAATTCGCTGGGAATGCCGCCATGCTGGGCATTGCACCGGTCGCCGGGGGTGCCACCCGCGCGCTGAGCGTGCGCAATGCTCTGGAACAGGTGCAGGCCGACATCGATTTCGTGGCGATCCACGACGCGGCCCGCCCCTGCCTGGCCCAGCCCTGGATCGATGCGGTGTTCGAAGCGGCGACTCGAACCGGGGCAGCGATCCTGGCGCAGCCGTGCTCGTCCACGCTCAAGCGCGTGCGCGAGGACGGCACGATCGAAGCCACTGTGCCGCGAGACCGCGTCTGGTTAGCTCAAACTCCCCAGGTCTTTCGCGCCGACCTGCTCCGCGACGCGTATGCCCGGGCGGCCGATCCGGCGACGGCTACCGATGAAGCCGCTCTGGTCGAACCGTTGCACCCGGTGACTGTCGTGGAGGGCAGCCCCTTGAACATCAAAGTAACGACCAAAGCCGACTTGAAGTTCGCCGAACTGGCTATGCGAGCGTTGCCCAAACCCAAACCGTTTCCCTTCGCATGATGCCGACTGAAACCAATTTTCCCGCAATCGACAGCGAAACCATGCAGCCTGCAAACATTCTCGACGAACTCGAGTGGCGAGGACTGATCCATCAGAGCACCGACCGCGCGGAATTGTCCAAGCTGCTCGCTCGCCCGACGGTGTTGTATGCCGGGTTCGACCCGACGGCCCCCAGCCTGCACTGCGGCAGTTTGCTGCCGTTGATGGTGTTGCGGCGGTTCCAACGCTTCGGCCACCGCCCGATCGCCCTGATCGGAGGAGCGACCGGCATGATTGGAGACCCCAGCGGCAAGAGCGAGGAACGCGTTCTCCTGTCGGAAGAAGTGCTGCAGGAGAACGTGGCCGGGATGCAAGCCCAGATGGAACGCTTTCTGGATTTTGCCGGCCCGTCCGGCGCGGTGCTAGTAAACAACTACGATTGGATGGCGGACTGGAGCTACATTCGGTTCCTGCGCGACATAGGCAAGAACTTTCCGATCAACGTGATGCTCGCTAAGGATTCGGTCAAGAGCCGGCTGGGGCGCGATGACACGGGGATGAGCTATACCGAATTCAGTTACATGTTGTTGCAAGCCTACGACTTCGTGCATCTGCATCAGCATTACAATTGCCAGCTCCAGATCGGA
>RFIQ01000204.1 GCA_003695565.1 Planctomycetota bacterium
GGGTACTACGATTACGGCATGTTTCAAGCCATCCAGATCGCCGCCATCGTCGCCCTGCGCGATACGGAGGCAGCGGTGGAACGCCAGGCGAAGATCTATCAGAGTCGCCGCGATGCTCTGGTCGATGGCTTGCGGCGAATCGGATGGGAAGTCGAGCCGCCGCGGGCAGGCATGTTCGTGTGGGCCAAGATCCCTGACAAGTGGTTGCAACGGATGAACACCATGGATTTCGCTATGATGCTGCTGGAGCACGGCGATGTGGCCGTCAGTCCCGGCAGCGGATTCGGCCCGGCCGGCGAGGGATACCTCCGCATGGCGCTGGTGGAGAATGAGAGCCGGTTGCGGCAGGCCGTGCGGCAAATCGGTCGCTGCTTGGAACGCATGGAAGAGAAATGGGCCAGGCCTGCCCTGGCAGTCGACTGGTCGATCTGAACGCGCAGGTCAGCCCCCCCAGGGCGCGGCCCAGCCGGTACTCCGGCCAACGGCCGCGGTGGCTGGCTCTCCGGCCCGAGCGGGGCGCGCTCCATGTATTGTCGCGCTGGTTTCAAACGCTGTCGGGGGTGGGGTGGACCCAGGGTTGGCGATACGCCCGGGCCAGCAGCCGGTTGGCTTCTTCATCGCCGATCACCCGATGGGCATCCGGGTCCCAAGCCAGGGTACGGTGAAGCTTCAGTGCAATATTGGCCAGCATGCAACTGGCCGATGAAATGTGTCCCTGTTCGATGTCGGCGACCGGACGGCCACGGCTTGCGATGTTGGCCAACAGATCGAGCATGTGTCCGCGTACGGCCGACGCCACATGGCGTTCCAAGTCCTTTTCCGTTTCGTCCTCGGGGTACTTGTCGTATTCGTAGACGGCAGATCCACGCAGGGTTTCCCCTTTCCCTCGCGGAATGAACTCGTACTTGTGCACATCCAATTTCAATGTGCCTTTGTCACCGTAAAGAAACGCCGCCCACGGATATTCCGGGTCGGGTGGCGAGCCCCAACTGCGATGAGTCCACACGACGTTGATGTCGTCGTGCTCGAACACGGCGTGTTGCGTGTCGGGCGTGTTGGCGCGTGACTCTTTTTGCACCAGGATGCCACCGGTGGAGGAGATGCGCTTGGGCCACCCCAAGCCGAGCATCCAGCGGACCATGTCGTACATGTGCACGCACATGTCGCCGATGATGCCGTTGGAGTATTCCATGAACGCTCGCCATCGTCGCGGATGCTGCCACCCACAGAACTCGGTCATGGGGGCCGGGCCAACCCACATCTCGTAATCCAAGGTCGCCGGCGGAGGTATCACCGGCGGGTTTCCGTTGGCCCGCATGTGGTAGTAACAGCATACTTCGGCATGGGCTACCTGGCCCAGCAAACCTTCGCGCACCACGCGATCGCGGGCTTCGATGAGATGCGGCGTGCTTCGGCGCTGCGTGCCCACCTGGACCACGCGTTGGTATTTGCGGGCCGCTGTCAGCATGGCCTGGCTTTCCACCACGTCGATCGCCGTCGGCTTTTGCACGTAGACGTCGGCTCCGCTACGCACCGCCTCAATCATTGGCAGGGCATGCCAATGGTCTGGTGTGGCGATCAGGACGATGTCCAAGTCCCGCTCGGCTAGCATCTGGCGGTAGTCGGCATACAGACGCGGACGCCGGCCGCTGAGTTGGCGGCTGGCCACGATATCCGCCGCTTCGTTGAGCATCGCACTGTCAACGTCGCATAAGGAAACGACTTCGACCGGAGCGACCTGGATCAAACGCAACAAATCGATCTTGCCGTACCATCCGGTTCCGATCAGCCCTACGCGTTTGGGAGTTCCTTCGATCAGGTTCGCGACCGCCTCGCGTTGGGCCATCGTCAGTCCAGCGGCCCCTAAGGCGGTTTGCAAAAAGTTGCGTCGGCGCATGGTTGTCCTCTCTGGTGGTGCGAAGTGGAGAGCTACCGGCCGGTGCGTGGCCGCCAGGCGTGCCGCGGCGACGATCGCGCAGGGATCCGCCGACCGACCCGTCGATTACGATTGTAAACAAAAGCAGGCCGCGCGAGCCAGGGACCGGCGGCACCATCTCGCGCTGCAGAACGCTTAACATTTTGCAAGAAGTGGTGATCTTGGGGATGCACCAGCCGTCAGGGGGCATTCGATCTCGGGCAGGCGCCTAGAGTGGCTGGGCCCAGTGCCGGGTGGGTCACTCCGAGAATGATCGCGGGGAATGTTGATCGACCGAGTCGCCTTCGGGTGATGGGGGGCGACGGGTGGATTGATACCCCTGGATGACCGCTTCGATGCGGCGATTCAGCGCGTCGAGCTGGTCGAGCACATCGTCGTGCCGCTGGGCCAGCCCTTCCAGGAATTCTAAGGCTTGCGAACGTCGTTCGGCGGTTTCCATACAGCCTCGCCAGGTCGGGAGAGACAAAGGTTGGATCAGACGGTGGATCGCAAATGCCAGCCGGAAATAGGCCCTTTCGGTGGGCGGCAGCGGGATGGGGCTGGCGGGGGCATATCCCCTTGAATGGCAACATCGGCGTAGCAAGGGCGAGCACGCGATGGTTCGAGCCCAAGTTCGGGTCGGGCGGATTCGGGTGACTTTGCCGCCTACGAAAAGATTGTCGCGCGGATAGAATGACCCCCAAAATGGCCTTTCGATCGATAGCAATGTCAGCACACGGTTCGCACTGAACTCGAACGCCGACCTCTTTGGACAATCGAATCATGCGATTGCGGTGGGAGAACGGTCGAAAGCGTCTGGACGAGCTGGATTCTTGCGGTTAAACTTCCAAATCCCGTTCAGCGGTGCTTGTAGGATGACGCGGTGCGCGATTCCGCACCAGTGCGCTGCATCCTGGATGCCCTACTGGTTTGCCCGAGCCTCGATGCGTCGGCTGACGGTAAGAGCGAGTGTTGCAATGCAAGCAATTCACGATCACACAAAATTTAGATGAGGGTTGGAGTTTTCTGAATGGTAAAGCTGTTGGTCCGAGACCGCGAATCGATTCAAGAAGCCGTGCGGCGATTTCGAAAACTGGTTGAGCGGAGTGGCATCAAGAAGGAGATGCGTCGCCGCGAGCACTATGAAAAGCCGAGCGAGATCAAGCGTCGGAATCGACTGCGCGCCGAGCGTCGGGCTCGTCGTACCCGCCAGCTTTCCAACGGATAGTGCAACCCTGTCGAGGGGACGCTGCCGGTTGCTGTCACCGTCGCTTTTCTGGGCCAGCATGGGGCTAGTGGCATCTCCAATGAAGTCCCAGTATTCGGGCGATTAGCTCAGTTGGTTAGAGCACCTGCCTTACAAGCAGGGGGTCGTAGGTTCGAGTCCTACATCGCCCACTTAATTAC
>RFIQ01000205.1 GCA_003695565.1 Planctomycetota bacterium
GCTGTGCGGGTTTCTGATGGCCTGTGCTCTGGTTCGGCCACAGGGATTGCGGGATTTGAAAGCCAAGAGCGTCCGCAAGAAAATGAAGCAAGCCAGTTTCGCGGCTGCGATCAATCGTGACGATCTGGTACGAGGGGCTGAAGATTTTGGAGTGGACCTGAATGAGCACATCGAATTTTGCGCTGCCGCCATGCAGGGGATAGCACCCGAGTTGGGGCTCGCCCCGTCCTCGTAAAATCCGCGCACCGGTCACGGCGGGGCGGTCTGCCCGAGGTGGATTCTCAGGCCAGGCCAGCACACGCGGCCGCCTGGCGATGGGGGCGGAGGAGATGCCGCGAGACCGGCTGGTAAATCGTGTTGCAGAGAAGCCCTGCGTCACCTGACGGGAAACTGGCGGAATCCCCGCTGCTGCTCGACGGGAGTGAATGTGCCCCCGTTTTCCATTGCAATAAGTTGCAATGTGCGGCGGCCCTGCAGGCTGAACAGGTGCACAGTGTGAATGGGGATCTGGCGGCGTTCGGATCGGGGGCTGTTCAGCATCCGCAGCAGGTTCACAGTATTGTCCTGGAGTTCGCCATCGGACAGCATGAAGATCGCGTCCGGATTCAATTGCAAGGCGTACTGCATGGCCTCGGCTGGCATCGTGGCGCGTCCCAGTTCGATCGACCGTAACCAGCGTCGAATGCGTGCAACAATCGGAGGCGTGGGATGCAGGAATGCCACGTCAGCCGGCGACTTGTTGAACATGAATGTGGTGTGCATGTCAAAGCAAATCACCACGAATTCCTGAGACTCCTCGAGCCCATTCAAGCTGTCGAGCAATTGGTTGCATGCGTAAACCCACCGATCGCCCAGCATGCTGCGCGAGCTGTCTAGTACGTAGACGAAGCGATTGCCGGCGGCATAGGTTCCAAAGAAACTCGCGCCACGCCGGTTGCCCGACGGCTTCAATGTAGCCACCACATCCGCGGCGGTGATGGAGGTCAATTGGGATCCGATCGGATCGTTCAGGCCCTCGCCAGGATCGGGCAATTCGATATCGACGTCGATGGCGATTTCCCCAGCGTCGACCTCCGGTTCTAGCGGCTCGGCCGGCGCCGCTTCGGGTTGCAGTTCGAATTGGGGCGTCAGATCCAGCAGGGCCGCCGAGTCCGAATTATCCGTGTGTGCCGTCAACAAAATGCCTTGGCTCTCGCGACCGGCGGTATACACGCACAGGGCCAGGATCAATAGCAGTGCCACGTGGGCGCATAGGCTTGTTAAGAAGGCGATTCCGCCTCGTGCTCGCTCGTCGAATCTCGGCGGCCTATCGATGGACATGTCGGTCATCGCTGTTCCGGTGTCGTGCCTCGGTGCCGGACTGCCTGTCAAGGCGCGGCATTTTGCATTATAGCGTTGCGGGACGCTGCGGGTGCGAATTCGTTGATCTCCTGCCGGGCTCGCCGAGCCGAAACGCTGACGAATGTTGGGCCGCATACGCACCGTGGCGAAGTGAGCAGGGGTTCCCATAGGTGACTGTGGACGGTAAGGGACGGTAGGTTGCCGGGGTGGTGCGGTTGCGAGTAGAGTTGGGGGAGGTCGAGGCAAGTGTTGGTAGTGTGCGGGGCTGCCTGCCAAACTGCCGCTTCGACGCGGGCCTGTCGAGTGCAGGTTGGCAATGCAGATTCCAGCAAAGAAGGGGGTGAGGATGCGACCGAGTGTCAGTGGGGCGACCCACAAGTGGTGTGTTCGCGCAGTGGGCTACTGGATCGTCGCGGGTGTTTGCTGGGGAAGTGGTTGGAGTGCGAACGTCGGTGTGGCCCAGCGTCCGCACCCCGAGACCCTGCCGCATCCAGCCGTTGCGCCGGCTTTGGAGAAGGCGCGAGCAGTCATCGATGCAGGTCCTTTTCGACCCACATGGCGATCTTTGGAGCAATACCAAATCCCGCAGTGGTATCGGGACGCCAAGTTCGGGATTTTCATTCACTGGGGGGTCTACAGCGTTCCAGCCTACGGCAGCGAATGGTATCCCCGGCAGATGTACATCGATGCCGAGCGTCGCGGCGTGAATTTCTTTCGATACCACCGGGAGACCTATGGACCGCAAAAGGAATTCGGTTACAAGGACTTCATACCGATGTTCCGTGCGGAGAAATTCGACCCCCAGGCCTGGGCGCGGTTGTTCAAGCAGGCCGGCGCTCGCTACGTAGTGCCCGTAGCGGAGCATCACGACGGGTTTCCCATGTACGCCTGTTCGTTTACGCAGTGGGATGCGTCGGAGATGGGGCCGCGGCGAGACGTCATTGCAGAACTGGCTCAGGCGGTTCGTGCTGAGGGGATGAAGTTTGGCGTCAGCAGCCATCGCGCCTTCAATTGGATCTATTACGTCCGAGATCCTTCCTTCGATAATGCGGATCCCCAGTACGCCCGGCTGTACGGTCGGCCTCTAAAGCATTTGTTTGAAAAAGACGCTGCCGACTACAAGCAGAACTTTCCTCCGCAGGATGATCAGTTCAAGGATGACTGGTTGGCGCGCTGCTGCGAGTTGGTCGACCGGTATCAGCCCGATCTGGTCTGGTTCGATTTCGGCATCACGCCGCAGTTGGAGGAGGCCAATTACGATACGAATCCGTTCGCCGGGCATTTGCGGCAGTTCGCTGCGTACTACTACAATCGGACGTCCAGCAACCCGGATGGGCTGGGGGTGATCAACTACAAGTGGCGGGCGTTTCCCGAGAAAGCAGCCGTGCTGGACAAAGAGCGGTCGAAAATGGCTGGGATACGCGTTCCCTTTTGGCAAACCGATACGGCCGTCAGTTCCAGCTCCTGGGGCTACACGCGCAATCAGAAGTACAAGTCGCCGGATCGATTGGTGGACGACTTGATCGACATCGTCAGCAAGAACGGTTGCCTGCTGCTGAATGTTGGGCCGCGCTCGGATGGGACGATTCCAGAGGAAGATCAAGCGATCCTGCTGGCTATCGGTCGATGGTTGGAGATAAATGGTGAAGCGATCTACGAGACGACTTACTGGAAAACGTTCGGCGAAGGGCCAACCACGGTTTCGACCGACCATCTGGCGGAATCGAAAGACAAGCCGTTCGTAGCGGAGGACATACGCTTCACCACGCGGGGAGATGTGCTGTACGCCATCGGCCTGAAATGGCCGGACGACCATCGCATCACCATCAAAACGCTGGCCGAGGGGGCCGAGTTGTTCCCGGAAGAAATCGTCCAAGTGCAGTTACTGGGCAGCGAGCAGCCGTTGAATTGGGCGCGGACCCCCGCAGGATTGACGGTCGAGCTGCCGCTCCAGCATCCATCCGAATTCGCCTACGTTCTGAAGATCGAGAAGCAATAGTTGCCGGATGATGGCTGGGAAGCCTGCGGCAGTGCGGATGGCCGGTCCCGGGCGGGGGAAGCTCAGTAGCGCCGCAGTCCGCCGACGGGTTGGCTGCCGGCCGTCCAGGCTCCTCCCGATGCTCCTTCGGTACCGCCGCCTTGGGCGATACGCACGTTCAGGGATGCCACACGCTGATACAGATCGGGTTGCAAGCTATTGATCGCCAGGCTCTGCTGATAATTCTGTAGGGCTTGTGTCAACTGTCCCGCCTGTTCCCGCATCTGGCCCTTGGCCGCCCAGGCGCGGTAATCGTTGGGGTTCAGGGCCAAGGCTTCGTCCAGGTACTGTTCGGCGACTTTGGGTTGGCCGAATTCCTGATGCAATCTGGCCAATTCAATGCGGGGAGCCGACAGGTTGGGATTGCGGGCTGCCCAGTTCTTCAACAGGGTCATGGCGGCGTCCGGACGACCCGATTCCGCTAACAGGACGGCCAAACCGCGGTGGCACTCGACGTGGTTAGGCGCCAGGTCAAGGCACTGGTTGTAGAGCGATTCGGCTTGCTCGATCAACTGCTGGTCTTTCTGGCTCACGCCGATGCGATGATAGGTTGCCGCCAAATTGTAATAGGCTTCCGGATTCGATGGATCTTTGCTCAGGGCCGTTTGGAATTGTTGCAAAGCCTCGGGGAAACGGCCTTGCTGGAAGAAACGGACTCCCATCGAATTTTGCCCATTGCTGGCAATACGACAGCCGGTGAGCGGGAGGCAGACCAGGGCGAGTGCAAGAACCGTTACGTATTGGGTGGAGCATGCCGGCATGGCGTCCATTCCTTCCACATTGAATCCCATCGATGGGTTTGTCCGCGCGGAGTGGGGGGCTTTACTAGACGGAACCCTTGGGACTCTAGTAAAATCGATCGCTGTGGCTCAAGAGGTTTCTTGAGTTGCCGCCTGACTGGCTGGCCGAGTTCATCCGGTCAGGGCCTTTGCCTTTTTTCTCGATCCCCTTCCTGCCTTCCCACCTCCAGGGCCGGCGCCACAGCACCCGTGGGGCTTGCCGAAAGTAGCATCCCGGGCGCGTTCGGACGTCCCCGGATGGTCATTCCCCGACGGTTATGCGGAGTACCTGCCGATGCGCTGCATTGCGAGCATCAGCCGACGTTGTTGGTTCGAAGGGGGGCATTGGTGGTTTGTCCAAGGAGTGACGGCATGGTTGGTCATCTGCATCGGCATGGCTCCGGTGATCGTGGCAGAGGAACCACCAGCGGAGTTCTTCCGGGGGATTAATCTGGGCGGTGCCTCTGTCGTCATCGATGGCCATCGATGGCAGGGCGATCCATCGCCTGGACTGGTGTGTCAGGCCAAACGCTTTGAGAACCCCGCGGTCCGTCTTCTGCCGGCCACCGATGCGGCGCGATCGCGCATGTTGCGCAGCAGTCGCTGGGCCTCCCCCACCATGCGGGCTCGGTTGAACGGCCTTCCGCCCGGCCGTTATACGGTGTTCCTCTACGTGTGGGAGGACAACAACCCCGAAGTCTATTCGGTGGCCGTCAATGGCCGAGTGGTGCTGGCGGCGCATGACAGCGGTCGGGCTGGTCGTTGGGAACGGCTGGGCCCCTGGCCGGTCGACGTCGTGGCCGAGGGCCAATGGGGCGGAGCGATCGACATCGTGGCTCAAGGCGGGGCGGCCAACTTTTCGGGGATCGAAATCTGGCGGGGGAGGCACGACGGCCGCCAGCCGGATTGGTATGTTGCCGAAGACATCGCTCTGTTCGAAAACAAGATCCGACCGTTGTTCGTCGAGCGGTGCTACGAGTGCCACAGCTCGGAAATGGACGCGGCCGAGGGGGGATTGTGGGTCGACTCGCGGCAGAGTCTGCTGCAGGGCGGGGCCACGGCGCCGGCCATCGTTCCCGGTGATCCGGATGGCAGCTTGCTGATCCAAGCGGTACGGTACGATCGCGATCGGCTGCAGATGCCGCCCGACGAGAAGTTGTCCGAGGCGGAAATCGCGGATTTGGAAGAGTGGATTCGCCGCGGAGCTCCCGACCCGCGGCAGGGAGGTGTCGTGCCGCGCCGTTCCACCATCGATCTGGCTGCGGCTCGACAGCACTGGGCCTTTCGGCCCGTGGTCGACCCACCTGTCCCATCGCTCGACCATCGCCAATGGAGCCACCATCCCATCGACCGGTTTCTGGTGGAACGACTAGAAAAGGCGGGGCTGCGACCAGTGGTCGATGCTGCTCCCCTGGCGCTCATCCGTCGCATGACCTACGACTTGTGGGGTCTGCCACCCGATCCAGCAGATGCACGTCGCTTTGCAGCAGAGTACGCCCGTGATCCCCAGGCAGCCGTGGCATCGGCCGTCGACCGCCTGCTGGCATCGCCGCGGTACGGCGAGCGGTGGGGGCGGCACTGGATGGATCTGGTGCGCTATGCCGATACGGCGGGGGATAACTCGGATTACCCTGTGCCGCAGGCCTACCTGTATCGCAATTACGTCATCGACGCTTTCAATGCCGACAAACCCTACGACCAGTTCATTCGGGAGCAGATCGCCGGTGATCTGCTCCCGGCGTCGGACGATGCGGCACGCAATGAACAAATTATTGCAACTGGTTACATCGCCATCGCCCGGCGGTTCGGGTCCGTGATCAAGGACTATCCGCAGCACCTGACCATCGAGGACACCATCGATAACTTGGGGCGGACCTTCCTGGGGCTGACCCTGACCTGTGCCCGCTGCCACGATCACAAATTCGACCCGATCTCGCAGGTCGATTACTACGGAATCTACGGGATGCTGGCAAGCACCCGGTATCCGTTCCCCGGAATCGAATTGGACAAGAAACCGCGGGATTTCGTTCCGTTGTGGGAGTCGGGTAAACCGAACCCCACACGGTTGGCGTACGCCGTGGCCGAGGGACTCGTGGCGGACGCCGCATTGCAGATTCGGGGTGATCCCAAGCGGTTGGGAGACGTCGTGCCTCGCAAGTTCTTGGACGTACTTGGCGGGCAGACGCTGTCTCCCGATGAGGCGGTAACCAGCGGCCGCCGGCAACTGGCCCA
>RFIQ01000206.1 GCA_003695565.1 Planctomycetota bacterium
AACCGGACCCAAGAAGTCCCAAGTTTCATCCAACGGGCAGCGAATCTCGCTGCCCGTTTTTGGGTTATCATAGATAGCGAAAACGAGCTCGCCCCAAGGGCACGAGGAAAATCCTGTTGGCCGACTTGCTACGCTCGAGGCTAGATGCCAGGCCCCGGGGGGCGCGAGCTCATACGACGACCTGCGTAGGCCGGTCCGATTCAATTACTGGCAATTACTCGAGGGGGGATGTTGCCGTGGCACGCGCCGTATCGCTCATCCTGGTTTTCATTCTTGCGGCACCTGCGCTGGGCCAACCCAGACGTGGTGGACCTCGCAATCGCTATCTCGGTGAAGCGTTACGGGAATTGGACCGCCACCATCCAGAACGCGAGCTGATGGAGTTGCTGTGGCATCCGCCTGTCCGCCAAGAGATCGGTTTGACTGACGAAGAATTCGCCCACGTTATGGCCGAAATGCGAGGTGTGATGGTCAAGATCCGCGACTTAGATCAGTCGCTGGACGAGAAGGAAGCGTCGCGGGAGGAAGTGGCCAAGAAGTTGGCCGAGATCGTAGCTCCCGCCTACCAGCGCGCTACCGAGTACTTGAAGGAGAATGCCGATTTCGAGCGGTTGGTGGAGCTGTTCGTTCAACAACGCGGTTATTCGGCGGCATCCAATCAAGAAGTGGCCAAACGCATCGGCTTGGAGGGCGAGGCCCTGAAGGAATTCCAGGAAGCCAAGCACCACCTGCTGCACGAAATGATGGACAAGGTCCGCCCCGAGTTCGAACGGTTGATTCGCACTCCCAAAGGCTCGCAGCAGGAGATGGGGCGCGAGGTCGAACGGTTGTTCAAACACGCACATCAAGAGGTCGATGAAAAGCTGGCCCAGCGCTTGACGCCTGAACAAAAAGCCGCTCTGGACCGCATGCGTGATCGTGCTCCCTTCGCCGATCTTCCGCGCCCCGGCATGGGCCCGATGCGCGGGCGCGGGCCGCGTGAAGGACGAGGCCCCGAACGAGGGCGGCCTGGACCGCCCGGCCCGCCGCCTTCCCCGAACGACGACGGAGATGGCCACCGCGATCCTCCCAAATGCTAGCCCCAGCGGTCGGCAACCAAACCCCAACAAGCCACCGGGCTGACCAGCACTGCCGGCCGCAATCTCTCGTTCTTCACGCGGAATCGAATCGTCGTACCCGACGGCAATGTTCTAGCCGATCTACCGCCACGCTGCGGCATACATGACGGTTATTGGGCTGCAGCGTAGGCTTCCATCCCCTCGGCGATCTCCGCGTCAGTGATCCCATAGGACTTGAGCAGCTGGATCATTAACTCGCCCATCCGAACGGCCTGCCCACCCCGCCTGCGCGACCCCTCGTCGGTGTAGCGATCCCGGCATCCTGCCTCCCGCGAGCCGGGCGAAGGGACGGCGATAATCGCCGGGGGATGCCCTGTCCCTGGTGCAGCGCCGCCTCCCAGCCGACGGCGTCGGTCGAGAGGCTCGGCGCGGCGAGGGGACGGCCTGGACTCCCACGAGGGCTGGGCACTGGGGCTTGCGGCCGACTCCTCCCAATCGAACCACAGTTGTGTGGGGCGGCCGACGGCTGGAGAGTCGAGAAGAGCTGCTGCGGTGGCCATGATTTCTCCCCCGCGACATGGCGGGCTCCTTCTGCGAACAACGGCGGTAGTTCGGCAACGACGATCTGGCCGAACGAACTACTTGCAGTTTCGCAGCAGGCGGGACACCTTCGGTCCCACGGAGAATCGAAAAAAATCTGGCCGGCGTTGGCGGGGGGAGCTCCGCGGGGCTTCACGTTGCGGGGGCGTTCCCATCCAGCCTCGATCCAATCCAGTCTCGGATAACGTCATCGCACGGCATGAAGACGATGATCGCACGATCGATTAGCGCTACGACCTCTGGCATATCCTCAAAGAAAATGTCCGGCCGCAAATCATTGACCAGGTTGGCCTTCCATTGGTGGAGCGATTGATCGGCAGATTTCCCATGCTCGGGATCCGTCGAAACCACAACGCGATCGTACCGCACACCAACGGAATCGAGATACTCCTTGGTATCCGCTAGATCGGTACGCATGGTAACGATGGTAATCCGAGCATGGGCAAATCGATTGCACAGCTCAGCGAAGAAACCGGGGGCATAGGTAATCGTATCGTCGACGTCGAGACAAATATGCATCGCTCAACTATCCTCCAGCGGTCCCGTGGTAGAGTAGCCCGCGAGTCCCTCGCGGATCAGCAACACATCTTCCCGCAGCTCGCGAGCGCAAAGGCACTGTACCAAATCGATCGCGGGACGGGAAATCGCAAAGTAGCGATGACCGCCATGGTAAAGACAGTGTTGCACGAAACGAGTTCACTCTTGCCAGAACCCGCACTCGATACCACCGTGCAAAACGATTGCAAACCTGCCTTGCTCGGGAATCTCCATGGGGGGCATGGCGACCTCAGCTCCCGCTTCGGCAGCGGACTTGACCGCTGCCTCGATATCGTCGACCAGAACATAAGGTCGCACGACCGGAGTTTCCGTCTCGCGCAATGGTCCTCGAATGCCGATCCGACCGCCATCATCGAGCTCCGCAGTCCGTGCACCACCCAGGGTGGCGACCGGTTCGCTGAAGGTGATGCCATAGATCGCGGCGTATTGGCGGCATAGGGCGTCGACTTCCGACGTCACGATCTCAAGGTATCGAATTCTCATCGCGATTGTTCCTCGTGGTGAACTCGGGGCCGGCGCGTCATCGGCGACCGCAACTTCGGCTGAGCTGCTGCACGCCGATCGATGTACTCGAGGCCCGCCAGGTATGTCCTGGATAGCGTACAGTATTTCGACGGGCGAGCGTATCCTTCAAATAACGCAATTCGCCGCTGCGACCGCGGAATACACGGCCTGGCTGTGGCCCGCATGTGATGAGTTAGCACGGCGGACTGATGGTGGTGGTGCGGGGGGAGTCGCTTCCGGCGGAAGCGACCCACGTGTCTTGCACTCGCCCCGCACCAGTCGGTCAACCATAGTCGCCCACCAGTCCCTGGCGGATAGGCCCATAGTCGCCCGCCAGTCCCTGGCGGATCAGCCCATAGTCGCCTGCCAGTCCTTGGCGGGCCATTGCGGAGGAGCCTCTTTCGAGAGCCGAAGTTGGTGGTAGGGGATTACACCCCTGTCGGCGACGATTTTTCTTTTTCACCCGATCTGCAAGGGGGGTTTCGTAGACATCAACGGGCCGTGTGGGTATGTTGGTCGCCACAGATGGTCATTGGAGTGGGGCAGCAACGACTCGTAGAACCAGGCTCGGCATCGATGAAGTGGACCGAAGGTGTGGTGCGGCACAAGAAGGTATGGGCGGATGGGCTGTTCACACTACAAATTGAAGCACCGGAGGTCGAGCCTTTTGAACCGGGGCAGTTCCTGCAGTTGGGACTGGAGCAGCCGGACGGACACTTGCACCGACCCTACAGCGTCGCGTCTCCCCACGGGCGAATCCTGGATTTCTTTATCGTATTGGTGGAGGACGGGCGGCTGACTCCTCTGCTGTGGAAGATGGAGGCGGGCGATGCTTTGGATGTGAGCACGCGGGCCGCTGGTAGTTTTACGCTCAGCAACTGTCCCGACGCCGAAACCCTCTGGTTGTTGTGTACCGGCACGGGGCTGGCGCCGTACATCGCCATGCTTCGCACCGATACGCCCTGGCAGCGGTATCCGAAGATCGTTGTCGTGCACGGCGTGCGGTACGGCCGCGACCTGGCGTACCAGGAGGAATTGGCCGAGCATGGGCGGCGCCATGGCGAGCAATTCGGGTACATTCCCGTGGTTTCCCGGGAAAAGGTCACGGGGGCCCTGGAGGGGCGGATCACCACCTGTATCGCCAATGGTTCGTTGGAGGCCACGGCCGGTACCGCTATCGATACAACCAGTTGCGTTATGATGTGCGGCAATCCTGCCATGCTGGATGAAACCGAGGCATTGCTGGGCCAGCGCGGATTGCGGCGGCACAAACGCAAAGAACCGGGGCAGATCGTCGTCGAGCGGTATTGGTAGGTCGATGGAGCCAGTGCCGCCCAGTCGCACGCAGCGCTGGCCCATCGTCCCCGACCGCACTGCGGGTGGTTCGCATCAACTTCCCGCTGCCGCCGCTGTCGGCGCGGCGCGCATCGCCGGCGGTGAGAAATATGGGTACCGGTTTGGTGATCCGGACTGAATCTATTATGCTGGTTTTGCCGTGGTGGCTGACCTTCCTTACACACCGCCTACCTTGCCACAGGAGATTTCCATGTCTACCGACCCCTCGCCGTCTCGACAAAATAATTCCGTTTCAACGTCGCGTCGCCGTTTCCTGGCAACGACTTCGGCTCTGGCTGCCGTTCCCTATTTCAGTTGGCAAACGCGCGGTTTGACCCAGGAAACGAGATCCAAGAATGACCGCTTCAACATCGGTATCATCGGGGCCGGTGGCATGGCCGGAGGAAACATGAATGCGGCCAAGGATTGGGTGGACATCGTGGCCATCGCCGACGTCGACGCGAATCGCGGAGCCAAGTTCAACGCCAACCTGGCGGGAGGGAAGGCCGATGTGTACGAGGATTACCGCCACATCCTGGAACGCGACGATGTGGACGTGATCCATATCGCGACCCCCGACCACTGGCATACCAAACCGCTGGTAGAAGCCATGTTGGCCGGCAAGGATGTGTACTGTGAGAAACCGTTGACCTTGACGATCGACGAAGGCAAGCTGATTCGTCGCATCCAGAAGCAAACTGGCCGCATCGTGCAGGTGGGGACGCAGCAGCGGAGCACATTCAATCTGTTCGTCAAAGCGATGGCCATGGTAGCCGAGGGACGGTTGGGGCGGATTCACCGCGTATCGGCGGCCATTGGCGGTGCACCGACCAGCCCGCCGATCCCCGAAGCGGAGGTTCCAGCCCATTTGAACTGGGACCGGTGGTTGGGCCCGACTCCCCAAGTGCCTTACCGCTACTTGAACAACGGCAAACGCGGTTACACGAACTGCCACTACGAATTCCGCTGGTGGTACGAGTATTCGGGGGGCAAATTGACCGACTGGGGAGCCCACCATGTGGACATCGCGACCTGGGCGTTGCAGTTGAACGGCCAGACCGAGGGGCCGCTAGGGATCCGCGGCTCTGCCGAGCATCCGGTGGAATTCAAGGATGGGATGCCGGTGCAAAACGATCGGTACAACACGGCCACCAAATTCTTGTTCACCGTCGATTTCCCCGGTGGAACAGAAATGATCATCCGTCACGATACGGATAATGGAGTACTGATTGAAGGGGACAAGGGACGGATCTTCGTCAACCGCGGCAAACTGGTGGGAGCGCCCGTCGATGCCTTGCAGGACGATCCCCTGCCGGAAGACGCCCTCAGTCGGGTCTACAAGGGATTGCCCATGGAGTACAACGAGCGCAAGGCGCATTGGGCGTGTTTCCTGAACTGCGTCAAGTCGCGGCAGGAGCCCATCTCCGACGTGCATTCGCACATGAACATGCTGAATACCTGCCACCTGGCGGGCATCGCCGCGCGGTTGGGCCGTGACCTGAAGTGGGATGCTGCCAAGGAGGAGATCGTGGGGGATGAACAGGCCAATGCCATGCTTTCCCGCCCCTATCGCGCCGGCTACGAAATCGAGGGCGTGTGAGCGCTTCACCCGGATCTGCGGCGATTATCACAGGCGGCTCTTCTACGGAAGCGGCCGCCCGCCGCGGGGCGGCGGCGACGGTTCCTAGAAACATGGTGTTTTCTCGTGCACCAGATTGCACCGGAGGTAGGCGATGCGTTTGGATGGTCGCACGGTGCTGATTACCGGCGGAACGCAAGGCGTGGGAGCCGCCATTGCCAGGCGGTTGGCGGAGGCCGGATGCGATGTGCTGGTGCATGGTTTGCGCGATGACGAGGCGGCGGCGCAGACGCTGGCTGAATGCCGCCGGGCGGGTGTGGCAGCCGATCTGATCCTGGGCGATCTGGCACGTCCCCCGGATCAGGCCATCGGAGAGCTGATGCAGCGTCTGGGAGACCGCGCGGCGACGATCAGCCTGTTGGTCAACAATGCCGGAACCTACTGCGATCGGCCTTTCCTGGACATGGATGTAGAGACCTTCAGCCGCACCTGGTACTTGAACGTGGCGGCCGGTTACTTCCTGACGCAAGCGTTCGCCCGTCGGTGGATTCCTGCGGCGGTGCGGGGCCGCGTTCTGTTCACCGGCTCGATCAACGGCGTGCTTGCCGAACCGGACCATACGGCTTACGACACCAGCAAGGGTGCAGTGCTGGCCATGGTCCGTAGCCTGTGCGTCGCCCTGGCTCCCTACGGAATCCGCATCAACGCCATGTCTCCGGGCCTGGTGGTTACGCCGTTGACCGAACCGGCCCTGCGAGATCCAGCCGCCATGGCTTGGATGCAATTGCACACGCCGAACCGGCAAGTTCCCGGGCCTGAGGTGTGTGCCGGTGCCGCCCTGTTTCTGCTCAGCGATGAAGCAGAACATATCCATGGACAAAACTTGCTGGTCGATGGGGGGATGAGCGTGTGGCAACAACCCGACCTGCCAGATGCCCTGCGGAGCAAGCTGACCGGCCTGTAGGAGGGTGGCCCAGTCAGCGCCCGCGATCAATCCACCAAGGCGCGTTCAAAAGCGACCGAGAGGGGAGTGTCCATGTCGACCGTCCAGCGCATGGAATCGCTTTCAAGTTCGATGTAGTTCTCGCGCAAGTTAATGTCGACTACCTTGGCGCGGACAGAGCCGACTTCGAACTCATCTCCCACGCGCAATTTCAAGGTCTTGCCATCGATGCGGGAGCGGATCCAAACCTCCGGCCCGCTACGCCCTCCCAGAACGGCTGAAACGTAGGTCTGGGATGCCGGATCGAACTTGGGTGGTTCTGGCTCGGGTTCGGCGACCTGTTCTACCCGCGGATCGACCACCTGCAGGACCAACTTCTGTTCAGTCCAGCGGCGTGGCCATCCGTCGTCTTCTGCCCGTACCACGATTTCGTATTCACCATTCTCCTGGGGAACCCACTCGAGCGTGTTGCCCCTCAGTTGCAGGCCAGGAGGGAGCTCCGTCGAGACCAATTCGACGCGCACATTGTTCTTTTCCGGGTCCTCGACTTGAGAATCCAGCGGCAGTTGCCACGGTTTCCCCCGTTCGATGCTGACTGTCGACGCCAGGCTCATCCGCGGCGGCGCGTTGGGAGGAAAGAACGGGTTGCGATCTAAAATAATCCGCTGGTATTCCTCCACGGGCATTTCCAAACGTCCTGACGAACCCGTCGGCGGGGGTTGATCCGGTGCGGCATGCTGGAGCGCCAGCGCGGTCGATTCCAAATGCAATTTGACGGTCCGCGCATCGATCCAATCAAACGAGAAGTTGGAGATCGTGTGCAGGTAATTCTGGTCGTAGAAATGCCCCAGCAATTCCAGCATCTTGTCCAGACGGCAAACGCCATGTAGCGAGAATTTGTAAACCGCATAAGCATTGGTTGTTCGCAACGGCCGGTCCGGGACCGTTACCTCCACCTCCTGCAGTTCGACACTGTGCCCCAAGTCGGTCAGCCAATCGCGATAGCGGGAGACCAGGATTTGTTCGTCGCGAGGCAGCGAACGCTGGGCCAGGTCCTCCAAGGCGCGCGCGGCGATTTTTCCATCGGTGATCAGCTTGTCCATATCCGCGGACCGGCCACGGGCCGCATCCACCGCCGCTTGCTTGTCGCGCAATCCCCCCAGGATGCTATTGACCATGTACTGGACCGCAAACAGACCCAATACGAGGACGACTGCCGAAGCCAGGATTTTTTCACGTTTGGTCATGTTATCGATCTGGTAGGAAGCTCAAAAAATACGCAGTAAAAAATCATCAGACCGGATCCGTCGAGATCCTCGGATCATGCGGCCGAACCGGATTCGGTCTCGCTCGACGCGCGTTTGTTCTCGTCGGGAATCGGTGCTGCGGGTGGCTGCGTTTCATTTGCTGGAGGGACATCCGTATCGGATTGTTCGGTGGCCGGCGAGCCGTCAGCGCTCGAACCTGCGGAGGTATCGTCGGTGGTTGGCTGCTGGCTTGCCTGCGACGTATCGGCATCGTTGACCGCGGATCGCGTTTGCTCCTCTGCCGGTGAGGATGCGGCGCTGGATGGTGCCGGTTCCGGTGCGCCTGGGGGTGGACTCTGGCCAGCTTTACCAGCCGGCGGGGCCGCCCCGGGGCCGGTCAACTGCTGGACCAGTTTCCATCCGCGGTCGTGGATCGCCACGCGTTCATTGGCAATCCATTTGTACAAACCATCGGGCTCATCCAATTGTTCGTAATTGCTGCCTTTGACGATATGGTGCTCATCGCGCAGCGACTCCTCGAACTGGCTGATCGTGGCGGCAGAATCCGCGGCGATGTTCATGGCCATGATTCCGATACCGTCGGAGGTGGTATTCATCCGCGGCGCGCTGATCAACACTTTGTCGGCCGGCGGAATCCGCTCAGCGACATACGCCAGTTCGGCCAGGAAATTGGGGGAACCCTGCAGGAACTTGTCGATCTCCCTGAGTTCGGCCACTCGCTTCTGCGCCGTTTCCAGCAACCCCTGTTTACTCTCGATCTGGGCTTCGAGATCGGCCAGTTCTTCGTTCAAGCGACTGTTCTCGCTGTACCACCAACTCCCGCCGGCGATTACCAGCAGGAGGGCCGCGGTGGCTGCCAAGGCGATTCGCGTCCGGTTCTGCCGTTTGGGAGGACGGCGTTTGGGATGTTTGAAATCGATCTTGGTGTCCGGCGAGGCTGCCATGAAGGCGCCCGCCCCGGCTAGCGCTACAACGCGATGCCCGGCCGTGCGGATCAACGCATCCGGGGAGATGCCTGCTACTTCAGCGCTCAGCAAACTGCTCGGGTCGATCACCTGCGGCGTTATCCCCACCACCTCGGCGATGGCCGATTGGGCATTCTCGGCAAGAAGCGGATGGGCCATCAACAGGGCGCCGGCAACCGGTGCACCATCCAACAGCGGTCCGGCGGCCACCATCGTCCGTGTGATCTCGGAGCGCAATGCCTTGTCGCGCTGGTCGGTATCGTGCGGCAAGCGCGTGCCGCGAACAAGGATGACACGTCCGTCCCGATACAGCACGATTTCGGCTTGGGTCTCGGACAGGCATGCAGCCAGGGCCACACCCTGTCGCGGAATTTGACCGGTTTCCACGCCGAACCGAGCGATCTCCAACGGCTCCATGGCCACGTGCTGCAGCTCCACCTGAGCCGCGCGACAGGCCGTTTCGATGGCCGACATGTGGACCGGGTTGAGCGCCGCGACCAAAGCCGTCTGCATCTCGTCCGCCGGGCGGTCGGGGAGCATGACGAAGTCGACTACCCAGTTTTCGTTGATTTGCGCGAATTGCCGCTGGGCCTGGTAGCGGATGATGTCCGGCAATTCCTCGGCCTCCATCCGCGGGACCTGGATCGTGCGCAATTCGAGCATCTCCCGAGAGGCCAGGACGACGGCTTCCGATTTCTCCAGACCCAAAGCGGATATGGCCTCGCGCAATGCCTCTGCGGACGATTTGCCCGCTGCATCGTCGTCCGCCGAAACCGCTTCGTACCGCACCGGCCCCAGCACGTGTCCGGTCCGTCGTGTCGCGTAGGAAACGAGGATCGAGTCGGATTGCCAGTCGATGAGTGTTTTTTTTGCCACGCGTTCAGCTCTCGTTCGGGGCGTTCAGCTTGCCAGGTCAGGATGTGTCGGAAGGTGCCCCCGCCAACCGGTCTGTGGAAACGGGGTCGGGTGGCAGGAGTTGTTCTTCTAGTTTAGTCACAGGGGGCCGGAAAACGACTTTTTGCACCGCCTTCGGATCAAAAGCTAGGGCCGATGGCGGCCGTGCTCGTCCCGCCGGGTGTCACAGCGTCAAAACGTTGCCCCAACACCGAGATATCGAACCCTCGGCCCAAATGGTCCAGGCGGCGGAAAAACACGATTTGGGGCAGTTCTCCGGCACCACTGATGATCGCCTCCACTCGCGAGAATGCAGACCCGGCTTCCGAGTACCCGATGATCTGGGCTTTGAAAACGTCTCCCCCACATGTGATCAACGGCATCAGCGCACGCATCTGGTCCATGGTGACATAACCCTCGACGGCCAGCCATGTTTCGAATTGGCGGGTTTCCGAATCCGAACCATCGATGCGAGCCTGGAGGATTTCGTCCACGACTTCGTCGCTCAATCCCGGGATGCCCCGCAGAATCTCCTGGGGGCATTCCATGATATTGATCCGCCCTGGAATCGTTGCTGCATCGACCGTCGTGAGGTAGTTCATCAGGATCGGTGTCGAATTGGCCAGGTCCAAGGGGAGCGAGGTGAACGGGGATGAGTAGGTGATCTGTTGCCCGCCTTGGCCCCCCTGGCCGCCGGCCTGCAGCGTCACCGTGGCGTCGATCAGGTCCAAGACCTGGTTAAACTCGACGCTTCCCCCCTGGGTGAGATCGAATTGGTCCAACAGGCTGGCATTCCAGGGCTGGACGTTGGCGGGCGGTTCCTGGCCCCCATTGTTACCGCCGGCCTGCAGCGCTCCGAGCTGGGCTTCCAGAACACCGCCCCCCGCTTGCTCCGCGTCGGCAGCCACCATGCTGGCCAAGGCGGCCAAGGGGCTGACGCCACCACCTCCCGATTGACCGGCGATGCGATACGCCACGATGAAGCTGGCCCAGTCCTCGTTGCCCAGCACACTGACCAGGTCTTCGTACAGCAGTTGCAGGTCCTCCCCGTTGATGTTGACCCGCTCCGAGCCGTCGGTGGCGATGTTTTTTTCCTGTGAATGCAGGGTGAGGTACGCAGCCCAGCCCAGCGGTGGGGGCGGTTCGGCGTCGGGGTCCAACGCAGCCTCGGGCACGCTGCCGGGCATCATGCCAGGTTGGATGCCGGCGTTCATCTTTGTCAGCTCCGCCTGGTCCAAGTACCCGTTGCGGTTCTCGTCATACCCGAACAATTTGGCCGGCGTCACTCCGCGGACCAACAGCAATTGTTCGATCGATTGCAGCGGACCATTGGCCGGTTTGTATGGCGGTTGCAACTGGGAATAGTAGTCGGGAAACTCGGCACCCAACGGACGAGGCTCGTCATCTTCATCGATGAAGTCCAGGATGGCATCGGCCACATCCTCGGTCATCCCGGGCAACGTCATCAACAGGGCCGAGGCCAACGAAGTGGCCGAGGTGTCGGTCGCCGTGGCGGCCAGCGTATTGAGTTGTTCGGTCAGGCCGTTGCCGGACCCGGCAGCAGCACCCAGCGAATTCGCTCCCAGTCCGACCGATGCTGCCGCCGCATCGCCGGACGCGGCCAACGCATCCAGTTGCGCGAGCGTGTTCAAATTCAGCTTGGCCGATTCGTTTTGCAAACCATAGCGAAATCCCATGAAGTTGCCCATCTCGTCCATGCTGGGCGCCAGGACGGTAACGTTCGTGCGGCGGGCGGGATCCACATCGGGCACGATGTTCACCGCTTGGAACATGGCCGGGTTCTCCCAGGTTCCTCCCATGTTGAGCCGTTCGGTGCGCGGGTAGGCCAGAAACAGGCGAATGGATTGGGCGGCGGATTCGGCCGCCATCCGGGCCTGCAATCGAGCATTGGAAATTCTCGCTACCTCATGCGAGATCAACATCGAGCGCGAGAAATTCAGTGCAGCCAACGAAGCGATGGCGATCACCACGGTGACCAGTAACAACAAAAACGCTCGGCGGCGCGTACCTCGTGCAACCGCCTGGCGCTCGTGTTTCGGATTTCCGGTCAGGACTTTCATGTCGATCCCATGTCTTGTTTCTTGCGATCCCATTGGTCGATTCGGCGGTGCTGGCTGAAGCCAACGGTTCGGTTCACGGCAACGCCAGCGGCCACGGTCGCTCGGCATGACTCACAGGCCCACCGAGTCGAGTCCCCCGGCGGCATCGGCCTGGGCCGCATCGGCCGCCTTCAAATTTGCACCCGGAATCGCTACCACCAATTCATACACTTCGATGCCGAACGCCTGGCGATCCTCGAGCGTCAGGCTGGAGATCGGTGTGCCAGGCTGGAATTTGCCCGTTTCCTCGCCAGTCGCCGATTGCATGGCCACAGCGATCTGCACCAGCCACGGCAGAGACTGTTGCGATGAATCCCATTGATAAACCCATTGTCCTTGCGTGCCGTCGTAGTAGGCGAACTCGATGGAAACGACCTCCGGCGCGATTAAATCCCCGGTGCGTTCCATGGCTTGCACATTGCCGACCTCTTGCGCGTAGGCGATCACCGCGCGATCCAGCGCGCGGCGAACCAGCCCTGCAGAGATTCCGTCGCTGGCCACTCCGCTCAACTGATTCAGTTCGTCAGCCACACCCTGCATGGTGGGAGCCTGGACGTAGTACGTAACCGTCTTGATGTCCCCCGGCACGTCGACCAGGGTTCCCTCCAGCAAGGAAGGCGGTGCGACGAGATACTCGTCAGGCCGGGGAACGCGGCTGACGGTGAGCGTCAACGAGTACTGATCGCCATACAAGCCGGGAGGCAGACTGGCGATGGTTTCCACATCCAAGGCCAGGTTTGCAGTGTCGGTAGTCGTCGGATCGTCCAACCCGCTGTCCGGCGGAACAGTCGACGAGGCCAGGTTGCTCCCGCCGGTATCGGCTGTCGCACCTCCGCCAGCCGCACCGCTGTCGGAGGCCCCCAATTGCTGTTCCAGCACGCTGCCGTCGTATTCCTGTTCGGTCACCACAGCTCGGATATCATCAGCAATCATGTGCAAGATGGCTTGCGCCAGTTGCATGCGCCGCACATCGTCGCTGCGGGTCATGAAATTTCGTGCATACAATTGCATGATCGAGCCGATCAACGCCGCGGCCACGACGACTAGGGCTAGGGAGAGCATCAGTTCGACCAGGGTGAAACCGCGGCGAGCAGGCGCCCTGCCGCACCGGGGATGTAGGTTGAAATCTTGCATCGCGTCTATCGCCCTCCGAAACCACCGGGTGCAAAACCGCCGCCCCCGCCGCCGCGACCGCCCCCTGCCG
>RFIQ01000207.1 GCA_003695565.1 Planctomycetota bacterium
GCTCGGAGGTGCCCTGATGCCACCCGCACATCCCCGCATCCGTCGGCCCCACCGTCGAGGACAAACGATGCTGGAGCTGGTCGCGGCGACGACGATCATTGCCATCGCGTTGGTGCCCGCCCTGCGGTTCACCTCACGGGCCTGGCCAACCTCGACCGCATCGAACGGTATGAGCAAGCGGCAACCTTGTGCGCCAGTTTGCTCGAGGAAGAAATGGCGCGCACCGCAGCATACTGGGACCTGAGTACTCGTACCGGCGATTTCCGTGCGTTGGGTTTTCGCGAACTAAGGTTCAGCGTATTCAAGTCGGATAAGAAAGCCGATGGAGGCATCCCTGGATCCCTTGCCGTCATCCGGGTGACGGTGTGGCACGATGCCGATGCTGGCGGCGATCTGGATGCCGATGAACCACGGACCGAATTTACCACCAAAATGGCCAGAGTCCTGTCTTATGAATACGAAGCGACCGTGCACTAAACGACGTGGAGTAACTCTATTGGAACTGGTTGTCGCCAGCAGCATGCTGGCGGTAGTGATGACCAGCCTGACGCTCGTCCTGCGCACCACCCGCGCTTCGTGGGAGACCAACGACAACGATTTTGCCGCCATCCATCACGCGCACACGGTTGTTCGGCACTTCGTGCGGCAAGCCCGCGAGGCCACCGACTTGCTCGCCCTGACCGGCAACTCAGTACAACTGAAATTCCGCGACGGCAGCACGCAGACCTGGTCGCATACTGCCAACGGTAACGGCTATACCAACGTCGTTCAGGTCGTTTATTCGAATTCCTCCCAGGTTGTACCGCTCGCTTACGGAATTAAAAACCTATCCTTTCGTGGTTTCAAAGCGGATGGTGTAACTCCCACGACCGTATTGGATGACATATACGTCGTCGAGGTTACCGCCACCGTGCTGATTCCCGGTAAAGCCAATGCCCCTCAATCGGTTGCCTCCAAAGCCTGGATCCGGAGCTGGTAGACCACAGGAAGACTCATCCATGACACACGCCCGATTCGCACTCGCAAAGCAACGCAAGAACCCGCGTCCCCCACGGCGCGGGGCGGCGCTGCTGTTTGCCATCTTCGTCATGACGGTCACCAGCACGCTGGTGATCGCCATAGCCGATTCGCAGACCTTGCGATTCTCCGCCCTGCGGAACACGCGTGATTGGGACGAAGCCCGATACTTGGCCGAGGCGGGACTCCACCACGCACTGGCTCAACTGGAGGACAACGTCGACTATCGATCCAAGATTGGTCCCGTAGAGTTTCCGGCCGGGAGCAACCACTACTACTCCGCTCAACTGTCGGACGGCCCCAACGGCACGGTGGTCATCCGAGCCCAAGGCGATGCCGGACAGTTCACACGCGTGCTGTTCGCCACGGTCAAACAAGGGGGATAACCATGAGCCCGGAAACGCAATCCGATGCACAGGACAATCAGGGCAACTTGATCTTCCAAGAAGCTCTAAATCCCAATCCCGATCCGATCGAACGCCGCACACGCCCGACGGGGCGGCGATGGTTCGGCCGCGAGCGCCGCAGCGGCTTGAAGGCCTTTGTCGGCGTCGAGGTAACTCCGGACGGCATCACCATAGCCGTCGTGCGGCAATCACCCGCGGAAAGCCAACCCAGCGTCATCGTGGACACGGTCGAATTCGATCCCGATTCGGGTCCTCAGAACGGAAACTGGGAAGCTCACGAATTGAGTCAAGCGATCAGCGTTTTGGTAGATCGACACAAACTCCAGGGGTATCCCGCAGCGGTCGCCTTGGGAGGCGAACCCTGTGTGACCCGATCGTGGTTCGGCGAGAACGATGCGGTCGATGACAACATCCGGGAACTGACCGAGCGGACGCACCGCTACCTGGCGCTTGGACACGGCGACAAAATATGCTGCTACTCCGAGACTCCCATCGATGCCAAACGCAAGCGGGCATGGGTTACCATCGCCCATCGGGGATTCGTCGAAGCGGTTTCCCAGGCAGTGAAAGCGTCCGGTTTACGGCTCACGCACATTCACCACTCCTTGCCGCAACTCTGCCGGGCCGTCGGTAAAGTAGGTGCCGACGCCGAACATCCGCTGCTGCTAGTAACCAAGTCGCGCGGCCGACCGGAACTGTGCATCTCTTTTCGTGGCCAGTTGATCCTCGATTATCGCCCCCCCAGGCGTTTGCAACAGGAAATGGCCAACGCCGACGCATTGGAAGCCATTCGGTTGCATATCAAATGCCTGCGGCGATATGCTCAAGCCCAACTGCCGCGTGAACATAGCAGCCTGGACCGCGTCTGCATCCTGGGACAAACCGATCTGTCCCAAGGGGTCGACAGGGAATTGTCTCAACAATACGAACTGGAATCGGTTCCCAATCCTATCCTGGCCACAGAACAACAGTTCCAGGCACAAGATGGCGTCCCACCCTCTGCCGCCGCCTTGGTCACCATCTCCATGGCGCTAGAAGGGCTCAACGAAGTGGAGTACGCCGGGGGCAACCTGGTCGATTCACTCAACAACCGCGCGCAGATTTCCTGGAAAGAGGTCGTCAAATGCAGTTGGCCCATCGCCGCGACGCTGCTGCTGGCTGCCGGCTTGCATGCCTATGCCATGGTCGAAAACGGCAAACTGGAAACGCTCGCCGCCGAATTGGAAGAACTCGATGGGCAAAGCCTGGAACTGAAAGTCGTCCAAGCCGACTTCGAACGCGCCACGGAACACTTGCAACACACCCAGGCGTTGCAAACTCAACTCCAGCCCTCCGGGTGGGCCGAGCTGGTCCGTATCTTGGGGCGAGCGCTGCCCAAAAACACGTGGGCCCAGCGACTGAGCGTCCAATCCGACGGAAGCTGGCAATTGCAGGGCGCATGCTTTACCGATCAGGCGATCTACGCGTACATCGAACGACTCAATGAGAGCAATGTCTTTGAGGGCGTCTCGCTCGAGGGAGTCAAATCGATCCAGCTAACCACCGGCCCTGGCGTGGAATTCACAATAGGCGGCAAATTGCGAATTCCCCTGACTGGGTTGAATACCGAAGACGCCGCGCAGTCGGTGGCGATAGCCTCGTCAGGGATTCAGTAATCCCATCAACGGACCAGCGATGCCCCTCAACGGATAGTGCAACCTCGATTCCCCTCAGCATTGTGGCAATCTAGCTAAGACAGGAAGCGAATAATGAACGAATTGGA
>RFIQ01000208.1 GCA_003695565.1 Planctomycetota bacterium
AATCTGGAATGTGGCCGATGCGGAATTGGCGCTCAGCCAGCAGGTTTCCTTCGATACGGTTTACGGCGGTTGTTTCTCGCCGGATGGGAGAATCGTTGCCTTCGGCTGCGCGGACAATACGGTACGGGCGATCGATGCCGAGACGGGGCAGTTTGTTTTGCACCAAGGAGCGCATGACGACTGGGTGCTGGCCTGCGCGTTCAATCCCTCCGGCACCCATCTGGTCTCTGCCGGACGGGACATGACGGTCAAGCTGACGGAAGTCGCCACCGAGCGTTTCGTAGATAATATCACCTCGATCACGCCGGGGGCCCTGAGCGGCGGCATCAATGCGCTCGCCATGCATCCGGCGCGGGACGAGGTGCTGGTCGGCGGTGCTGACGGCACTCCCAAGGTCTATCGCATCTTCCGCGAAACAGAACGCCGGATCGGGGATGACGCCAATTTGATTCGCAAGTTCCCCGCCATGCCCGGCCGCATCTTTGACGTCGACATCAGCCGCGACGGCCAACGTCTGGTAGCGGCTGCGACGCTGGATGGTCACAGCCAGATTGCCATCTACCCCTACGATTTTAATGGTCAGTTGCCGGAGAACGTGAAGAAGGCGATGGCCAAACGCATTGCTGATCGCAATGACGCGGAAAAGAAGCTGATTGCCGAGTACACCAGTAAGACATCGCCACCGGAGGCGGTGATCGACCTGCCTCACACCGGAGTCTATGCCGTAGCGTTTTCCGCCGATGCCCAACAGGTGGCGGTATCGGGCAGCGACGGTGTGGTTCGAATTCTCAGTGCCGGTCAGCAATGGCAACCGGTTCGCGAGTTCGTGCCTGTCACGCTCTCGCCGAGCCGAGGCGAAGGGGAGGCCCGCCCAGTCGAGGTGGCCTTTGGTGACGGTTTGCCCCTGCCGTCGACCGCGTTGCCGTCGGTGGAGCGAGAGCGCGAACTGTTGCCGCGAGCGAAGATGGTGGACTTGCAAGTGTATCCCGATCAGATCGCTCTAGACGGGGCTTCGACGTATGTCCAACTGGTTGTCAATGCTGCCTACGCCGATGGCATTGCGGCGGACGTTACACGATTGGCACACGTATCGGCCGGTTCTGATTGCATTAGCGTTACCGACACTGGATTGATCGTGCCACGGCGGGCCGGTCAGACAGAATTGCAGATCGAGTTCGGTGGTGTGCAGACCGCCATACCCGTCCACGTGGCTCTGGAGACCGAGGGCGCGCCGGATTTTGTCCGCGATGTGAATCCGATTCTATCACGATTGGGTTGCAATGCCGGAACGTGTCACGGTGCTCAAAAGGGCAAGAACGGATTCAAACTCTCCTTGCGCGGGTACGATCCCGTGGAAGACGTCCGGGCGTTGAGCGACGATCTGGCCATGCGCCGGTTGCGCCCGGCGCAGCCCGATTCGAGCCTGATGTTGCTCAAACCGATCGGGGCGGTCCCGCACGAAGGTGGCGTGCTGATGTCGCCGGACAGCGGTTATTACAAGATCTTGCGTGAGTGGATAGCTGCCGGCGCTCCTTTGCAGGCTCAATCGCCCAAACCGGTTCGCGTCGAGCTGTTCCCGCAAAACCCCGTGCTGGGAAGTACGGAGAGTTGGCAACAATTCCGTGTGGTTGCCGAGTATCCCGATGGTAGTCGGCGGGACGTCACGCACGAGTCGTTTTTGGAAAGTGGCAACAACGAAATCTGCTTGAGCCATCCGGGCGGCCGCGTGCAAGCACTGCGACGCGGAGAGGCGCCGATCCTCGTCCGCTACGAAGGAGCTTACGCCGCCTCGACGCTGACCGTGATGGGCGACCGCGAAGGATTCGTTTGGAGGCAGCCTCCGGTTTACAACCGCATTGACGAACTGGTCGCCGCCAAATGGCAACGGATGAAGATTCTGCCCTCGGAGGTCTGCGACGACGCGGAGTTTCTCCGCCGCGTGCGGCTCGACCTGACCGGTCTTCCGCCGTCGGTCGAGGAGCTGCGGGAGTTTCTCAGCGATCCCAGGCCGTCGCGGTTGAAACGTCAGGAGAAGATCGACGCGCTGCTCGGCTCGCCAGGGTACGTCGAACACTGGACCAATAAATGGGCGGACTTGTTGCAGGTCAATTCGAAGTATCTGGGCAAACCCGGGGCCGCGGCACTGCGCGAGTGGATTCGCGAGGCGATCGCCGAAAACCGACCCTACGACCAGTTTGTGCGGGATATCCTCACCGCCAGTGGTTCCAATCGCGAGAATCCTCCAGCCAGCTATTTCAAGATTCTTCGCACGCCCGATTTGATGATGGAGAACACGACGCATCTGTTCCTGGCCGTGCGGTTCAATTGCAACAAGTGCCACGACCATCCCTTCGAGCGGTGGACGCAGGATCAGTATTACCAACTGGGAGCTTTCTTCGCGCAAACCGCGCTGCGGAAGGATCCGGCCAGTGGCGACAAGAAGATTGGTGGAACCGCTGTGGAGGGAGCGAAGCCTCTGTACGAAGAAGTGTACGATCGCACCGAGGGGGAGATGGTGCATCCGCGCAGCGGCCAGCCGGTCGCCCCCGAGTTCCCGTTCGACTGCGAGTATACGTCTCCCGCCGATGCCACGCGTCGCCAGCAATTGGCTGCCTGGCTGACCTCGCCGGACAATCCCTACTTTGCACGCAGTTACGTGAACCGCCTGTGGGGATACTTGACCGGCACGGGTCTGATGGAGCCTCTGGATGATCTTCGGGCGGGCAATCCTCCGACCAACCCGGAGCTGTTGGACCATTTAACACGCCAGTTCATCGACAGTGGGTTCGACGTCGAGCACATTTTGCGGTTGATCTGCAATTCTCGCACCTATCAGTTGTCCGTGGCCACGAACCGGTGGAACGAGGACGATGCGTTGAACTATTCGCACGCCAAGGCCCGGCGGTTGCCGGCCGAGGTTCTGTATGACGCGATCTATTTCGTAACCGGGGCGGTGTCGAAAATCCCCGGCGTGGCTCCGGGAACCCGGGCTGCGGCGCTGGTGGATGCGGCCGATGGATTGCCGGACGGATTCCTGAAGAACCTCGGGCGCCCTCCGCGGGAAAGTGCTTGTGAGTGCGAGCGGTCGCAGGAGTTGCAACTCGGGCCAGTGATGGCGTTGATCAGCGGGCCCACCGTGGGGGCGGCCATATCCGATCCGCAATGCAGCCTGTCGCAATTGGCCCAGGCGGAGATCTCCGACCGAGACCTGGTGCGCGAAATCTACCTGCGGGTCCTGTGCCGCGAGCCCAGCGACGATGAAATCGCAGCGGTCATGGAGGTCGCCCAGCAGATCGAAGCCGACCATCGCGAACTGGAGACGCAATTGCAGGAGCGGGAAGCCTGGTGGAAGATCGAGCGGCAGCGATTGGAGGATCAGCGGTTGGCCGAATTGGAGTCGGATCGCGCAGCCATTGCAGCGCGCCAGAAGGAGATTGCTCCGGAGCGAAAACGCTTGGAAGAGGAGCGACAGCAGCGGATTTCCCAGGCCCAGCAGGCTCTGGAGGATTACGCTGACCGATGGCCGGAGGTGGCAAATAAGTACTTGGACGACCAGGCTGACGTCGATTGGATCCCTCTGTCGGTCGTCCGCGCTGAATCCAGCAATAAAGACACGCTGTTGCCGCAACCGGATCGCTCCCTGCGCGTGTCCGGGAAAGGCGACAAGGGCTACTACACGGTGGCCTACCGCACGGCCGTTCGGGGAATCACCGGTTTTCGGCTGGAGGCCTTGCCCGTCGAGGGCATCGACGGTGGTGGTCCAGGCTTGCCGACGAACGGGAATTTCGTGGTGACGGAGTTCGAGGCGTTTGTCTATCCGGTCGGTGCGGATGCTCAGCGAAAGCAATTGAAAATCCGAGCGGCCCGGGCCGACTTCAGCCAAAGCGGCTTCGCGCCGGAGCAGGTGATCGACGGGAAGTTGTCCGACCAACGAGGTTGGGCCATCCATCCTCGCGGCGGCGTGGTGCACTGGATCGTATTCGACCTGGCCGAGCCGATCGATTTGGAGGGACCGGTGGTGATTGAATTCAAGATCCACCAGAACCATAATGCCGCCGCCCATCGGTTGGCTCGGTTCCGCATTTCCGCCGCGATTGGGGAGGGCGACATTCCGCTGGGATTGCCAGAAGAATTCGCTGCACTGCGAGCTACGCCGACGTCCGGCCGAACCGAACAAGTGCTGGCTCCGTTGGTTGCCTACCTGAAGAAATCGGACGGCAAGTGGCTGGAACTGGAGGCGGCGCTGGCCGAGGCGCGGCAACCGGTTCCGCCCGATGCGGAACTGGTTGGCCTGCAGACGAAAGCCAAACTGCTCGAGGTGGAGACTCCCGAGGACCCCGCGCTGGTACAATTGCGCAAGGACGTCGAGCAAAGTGCCCGCCAACTGAAAAACCGTCGCTTGACCATTGCTCAGGATTTGACCTGGGCCTTGATCAACAGCCCTGCCTTCCTATTCAACCACTAACGCGTCGGCGCGGTCGGTCGACAGGCCGCTTGCCTCGCCGATCTGCGTCCCGTGGCGGTCGGTGCCGATCGCCGCGGGACGGATCCGATTACACAGGAGTTTGACCATGTTCAGAATCTTAGGCGCCCCGGGCAAAGATTTGTGCGATTCGCATCTGGGAGTTTCCCGGCGAGACGTGATTCGGGTGGGGGGCTCCGGATTGCTCGGCTTAACGTTGGGCAACATGTTGCGCTTGCAAGCTCAGGCCAACGAAAAGTCCCCCAAAGTGCAGGCGCCGGGCTGGGGCAAGGCCAAGTCGGTCATCATGGTCTATTTGCAGGGCGGGCCCAGCCATCTGGACCTGTGGGATCCCAAAGAAAACGTTCCCGAAAACGTCAAGAGTCCCTTCAAGAACATTTCGACCAAGATCCCCGGTGTGCAGTTCACCGAAAACCTGCCGCGCTTGGCGCAGATCAATGATCGATTTTCAATGATTCGCTCGATGAGTTACACGCCCAACGGGTTGTTCAACCACACGGCGGCCATCTACCAGTTGATGACCGGCTATACCACGGACAAGGTCAGTCCGTCCGGACAGCTGGAACCGCCCAGTCCGCAGGATTTTCCGAATTTCGGTTCGAATATCATCCGCTTGCGACCCACTGAAGAACCAATGTTGCCGTTTGTTATGCTGCCTCGCCCGCTGCAGGAGAGCAATGTTATCGGTAAAGGAGGCACGGCCGGGTTCCTGGGGAAGGCCTACGACCCTTACACGCTCTACCCGGAAGGGGATGATCTGGACATGAACAAGATGGACCGCATCAAGATCGATGATCTTCAGTTGCGTCCCGATGTCTTCGCCGCTCGGTTGCGCCGCCGCGCCCGCTTGCGCGACATCGTCAATGCCAAGATGCCGGAAATCAATGCCGCGGTCGAGAATTTCGAACTGGATACGTATTACGATCAGGCGCTGAATTTGATTGTTTCCGGACGCGCGCGCGAAGCGTTCAATCTGTCGGCTGAACCAGCCGGTTTGCGCGACAAGTACGGCCGCAACACGTTCGGTCAAAGCTGCCTGCTGGCACGACGGTTGGTCGAAGCGGGGACGCGCGTCGTGGAGGTGATTTGGCCCAAGGTTGCCAACTCGGACAACCACTCCTGGGATCATCATTCCGGTTTGACATCGCGGATGCGCGACAAGTCGGCTCCCATGCTGGATGCCGGACTGTCCGCGCTGATCGAGGACCTGGATGACCGCGGGCTGTTGGAAGAAACGTTGGTGGTTGCCATCGGGGAGTTTGGCCGCTCGCCCCAACGCGGGGTCAGCACATCGGGCAACAATAACTCAGCCGATGGGCGCGATCACTGGCCGTACTGCTACACCTCCGTCGTGGCCGGGGCGGGCGTGAAACGCGGGTATGTGCATGGCAAGAGCGACCAAACTGCGTCGGCACCGGTCGACGATCCGGTGCACCCGATCGAGCTGCTAGCCTCGATCTACCATGCATTCGGGATCGCGCCCGATACGATTGTCTACAACCATCTGAATCAGCCGCGCGAATTGGTAAAGGCGGATGCCTTGACCGCCATTTTTGCATAGAACGCGCCATTTGCTGCATGATAATTCGGGATTTCCCTTTTCCGAGGCCGGTTGTGCTGTTTTTAGCGGTTGGGGCACTAAGAATTCCCATCTCTCGGCGATGACCCCCTCTTGGTTGGGTATCGCTTATACATCAACGCATTATCATTTACCGAATCGGTACTCTTTGCGCAGTTGCCCTAGCTGGCAAGAGCCGCACAGTCCGATTTCGGGTACTTGTCTTGCTAATGATGTGACGGTGGGAATGTCGGTAATCCATGACAGCCAATCCGGAATGCTCGTGCCGGAGGCCCTGTGTCCGGCCGCATCGCACCGTTCGGCGGTCAACGTTGCCCTGCGCCCCGTTCCGGTGTGGAAGCGCTGTATGGACATCGTTGGAGCGGGAAGTGCATTGGTGCTGCTGGCACCGTTGCTGCTGGCCATTGCCGCCTATATCCGCGTGGTTTCGGGCCGTCCCGTTTTTTTTCGTCAACCAAGACTGGGCGGAGGCACCAGGCCATTCACGATCTGGAAATTTCGAACGTTGGCGACCAATCGGCCGGTGGAACAGCACCGGCAATACGTCAGGAGCCTGATGGCCGACGAGCAAGCGGCGGCCAAGCCGGATTTGCAACGCGACCTGATTCCCGGTGGAGCCTTCTTGCGGCGGTATTCGCTCGACGAACTTCCCCAGTTATTCAATGTTTTGCGCGGCGATATGAGCCTGGTCGGGCCCCGTCCTGATGTATTGGAATTGGAACAGTATGAACCATGGCAGCTACGGCGTTTCGAGGTGACGCCGGGCATCACCGGATTGTGGCAAGTCAGCGGTAAGAACCGTTTGCCATTCCGCCGCATGATCGAGTTGGACATCGAATACGCGGAACGCCGGAACATCTGGTTGGACATCCTTATTTTGATCAAGACGCTGCGTGCTGTCGTTTCGTCGGACAATCAATGAACCGATGACCACCTGCAGGCGGCCGCGGCGCGGACGGCGACCCAAGATTCTGCCCTCCGAGATTCCACCACATGACTTTACATCGAGACTACACATGATTCGTATAGGGGTAATTGGTCTAGGGCACTGGGGGCCCAATCTGATGCGTTGTTTTTCTGCTCTACCCGATTGCCGTGTGACCGCTGTCTGTGACCGGAACTGCGATCAATTGCTGCGCATCCGGGAACGTTATCCACAAGTCCAGACTGCCGAAGGATTGGACGATTTGCTGGATCGCGATCTGGTGGACGCGGTGGTCATTGCCACGCCCACCGCCACGCACTTCGAGTTGGCGCGGAAGGCTTTGGAGCATGACCTGCACGTGTTCGTGGAAAAACCGTTGGCTACCACATCGGCGGAATGCGTCGCCCTGGTTGACCTGGCGGCCCAGCGCAACAGGCTGCTCTTCGTGGGGCATGTATTCTTGCACTCGGCACCGGTGGCCAAGCTGCGGCAATTGATCACCAGCGGGGAACTGGGAAAGCTTACCTACATCAGCAGTCGGCGATTGAATCTAGGCCCTGTCCGCCGCGATGTGAACGCCCTGTATGATCTGGCACCGCACGACATTTCGATGATCCTCCATTTGTTCGGCAGCCAGCCCGAATCGGTCAGTTGCCAGGGGCTATCCCGCCTGCATCCCGGCATCGAGGATGTTTGCAACCTCACCATGTTGTTTGGCGATAACCGCATGGCCATGGTCCATGTGAGTTGGCTGGATCCCCGCAAGGAACGCGTGTTGACGGTGGTGGGGGATCGCAAAATGGTCGTGTACGACGACCTGGAGCAGGAAAAGCTCAAGGTGTACGACAAGGGGGTCGATGCGCCGCGTCCCGTCGATGATTTTGGAGAATTCCAGTACTCCTACCGCTACGGTGACAGTTATTGCCCATGGATTGAGGAGCACGAGCCTCTGAAGACCGAGTGTGCCGAGTTCATACGCTGCATCCAAGAGGGCGATGTGCCGCTGACGGATGGCGTGAACGGGTTCCATGTGACGCGGGTCTTGGAGGCCGCGCAGCAATCGCTGATGCGGGGAGGGGTACCCATCCGGTTGGTGGAACAACGATACGAGTCGGCGCCAAAATGATTCATCCCACCGCCATCGTGGAATCGTCGCACGTCGACCCATCAACGAATGTTTGGGCCTTCGCCCACATTCTTCCAGGCGCCCGCATCGGTCGCAACGGGAATATCGGTGACCACGTTTATATCGAAGGCGAGGCGGTCATCGGCGATAATGTGACGATCAAGAACGGTGTTTCCGTGTGGGACGGAATTACAATCGAGGATGGTGTTTTCGTCGGTCCGGCGGTGGTGTTCACCAACGACCTGCGACCGCGCTCGCCACGCCTGCCAATGGCTGAGGCCAGGTACAGCACGCCGGAGTCCTGGCGCGTGCCGACCCGCCTGGGCTACGGTTGCTCGATCGGCGGAGGTGCCGTGCTGGTTGCTGGCGCGCACGTGGGGTGTTTTGCAATGGTGGGAGCCGGAGCCGTGGTGACTCGGCCCGTTGAGCCGTTTGCGTTGGTGATCGGCCAACCTGCGCGTCGGGTCGGCTTTGTGTGCCAATGCGGCCACAAATTGGGAGAGCGCTGGGACCTGGCAGATTGTCGGGCCTGTGGCATGACCGGAGCCCAACGTAGACGCTGGTTGGAAGCGCACGGTCAAACTGCCTAGGGACACCAGCGAGTATTGTCGGGTTGCAAAGAATCGAATTCTGGCCAGCCGTATCGGCGTCAGCCAGTCTATCGCATCATTCCAAACAGAGGTTGCTGCATTGAAAATCCCCTTCGTTGATCTGTCCGCGCAAGCCCGTGCATTGAAGGCGGACATTTTTCGCCGTTTCGAAGAGGTCTGGGAGCAAGGCCAGTTCATCCTCGGGCCTCAAGTCGCCGAGTTCGAGGAGCGGTTCGCTGCGTATTGCGGTACTCGGTTCGCCGTGGGGGTGGCCAACGGTACGGAGGCATTGCACCTGGCCGTTCGGGCGCTGGGTATCGGCCCAGGGGACGAAGTGATCACGGCGGCCAATTCGTTCGCTGCGACCCCGCTGGCAATCCTCTACGCCGGAGCAACTCCGGTTTTCGTCGATGTGCGCGAAGATGACTACAATCTGGACCCTGAGTTGGTAGAGGCCGCGATCACTCCGCGCACCAAAGCCATCATCCCCGTACATCTGTATGGCCAGCCCGCGCGCATGGACGCATTGATGGCGATTGCTCGTCGCCATAATTTGCGCGTCATCGAGGATGCGGCGCAGGCCCATGGTGCGGAGGTGGCCGGCCAGCGGTGCGGAAGCTTCGGCGACATCGGGTGTTTTTCTTTTTACCCCGGTAAGAATCTGGGAGCCTACGGGGATGGGGGCGCCGTGGTTACCAACGATCCGGAGTTGGCCGAGCACATCCGCTTGCTACGGAATTACGGTCAGCGGCGGAAGAACGAGTATGAGTTCCTAGGGTTCAATTGCCGGCTCGACACATTACAGGCTTGCGTGCTGTTGGCTAAAATGGAGCACATCGAAGACTGGACCGAGCGCCGGCGGCAGGTGGCCCAGTGGTATCGCGAAGAGCTGGAAGGCCATGTGCAATTGCCTCAGCAGCGCGACGATGTCCGGCACGTGTATCACTTATTCGTGATCCAGCATCCGAATCGTGATGCACTCGTCGCGCATTTGGAAACCCAGGGCATCGGATCGGGAATTCACTACCCTCATCCCCTGCCCGCTGCCAAACCGTTCGCCCATTGCCCGTGTCATCCGGCAGATCATCCGGTCGCTCGGCGGGCAGCCCAGCGCATCGTGTCGCTCCCGATGTACCCGGAAATGACTCGGGAGCAAGTCCGCACGGTGGCTCAAACGATCCGAGACTTTCAACCTGCTGAGGTCGGCGTTTAATGCCTCTCTCCAATCACAATAGCGACGCAGCGGCTTCGGCCAGCGGATCTTCTTCAGCGGCCGAATCGGATTCCCTGCCGCGGATGCAACGTCCGATGGGCTCGTCGGTTCGGCCCGCGGTTGGAACTCGCACCGGTCCGTTGCGTTCTTTCGAAACCGCCCTCGGACAGCCGACTTCGCCAATCGTGTTGGGGTTGGAACTGTTGTTCAAGTACAAGGTTACGATCGGTGCGGCGGTCGTCTGTTCCATGCTTGTCGCTTGGGCTGCGATCGTGTTGTGGCCGCGCAGTTACGAATCCGAGGCCCGCTTGTTGCTGCGAGTGGGGAACGAAAACGTGGGCATCGATCCGACGGTGACGTCGCGTCAGACGTTGATCATGGAGCGGTCGACGGAAGAAGAGATCAATTCCGCGCTGGCACTGCTCAGCAGCCGCGGGATGGCGGAGCGGATCGTGGACGTGTTGGGACCGGAGACCATTCTGGAAGGCCGTCTTCTCGAGGACGCAGATGGCACGGCCGAGGGACCGGCCGGGGAGCAACGCTCTGAAGTGTTGGCCCCGATCGTTGCGACGTTGGAATCGGCCAAGGACCTGTTGTTCCAGGGCCTGGTGGCGGCGGGAATCAAGCAACCGTTGAGCCAACGGGAGACGGCGATCCGCGAATTGCAGAAGAACGTCCGCATCAGCGCCCCGCGGGAAAGCACGGTCATTTCGGTGTACTGCCTATCACCGACTCCTGACGCGGCACGACGCATCGCGCAAACCTACACCGATGAATTCATCCGTCGCCGGTTGGACATCGTCTATACCGGCGGAGCACGCGAGTTTTTTCACCGCCAAATCGATGCGTTGGAAACCCGGTTGGAACAGGCGTTGGCGTACCGTGCATCGTTCTTGCAGGAGCATCAATTGGTCTCGGTGGACTCCAATTTGCAGGTCTTGACCGGTCAACTGGATTTGGTCGAACAGGACATCCTGACGGCCGAAAGCGATTTGAGGCAAGCCCAGGCAGAGGTGGCGGACTTGCGCATTCGGATCGACGAAACTGATGATGAGATCGTGGCCGAGAAGGAATCCGTATTCGATGAGACGTGGAGCGGAATGCGGCAGACGGTCTACGATCTCGAGTTGCGGGAAAGAGACCTGGCCGCGAAGTTCGCAGACACGTATCCGCCCCTGCAACAAGTTCGCGAGCAACTCGAAGGCGCTCGCAAGATCCTGGAGAAGATTCAGGAAGAGCGCGTCAATCGCAACACGACGCCGAATCCGATCAAACTGCGTTTGGTCACCGATTTGCAGGTCCTGGAGAATCGTGCTGTGGGGCTGGCGTCGCGAATCGAGCAGAAGCGAGCGCAGCGAGCGCGTTTGCTCGAAAGGATCAACGAATTGCACGAAATCAGCCAGGAATTGGCGCGGATGGATCGCCAGATCGCCGTGATGGAGCGGACGCTGTCCGATTTGAAGGACAAATTGGAGCAGGCTCGGCTGATCGAAGAATTGCAGCAGAACGAGATCAGTAGCGTCAGTGTATTGCAGCCCGCCACGCGCGTAGAACGTCCCGCTGTACCGAATAAGAAGATGCTGGCTGCGCTGATTCTGTTTCTCGGGACGGCGGCTGGCATGGCGATCGCTTTGATCCGTGAATCGACAGGAAACCGCGTTCGTGCGGCGTCGCAATTGCAGCGAGCCGGATGGACGGTCTTGGCCGATATTCCGCGTTTGAGTCCGTTGGCGGGGCTGAAGACCGATCGGGTTGGTGGCGAGCGTATCGTGCGAGCGGTGGGGTATTTGGCGCCGCGGGTAGAACCGGTCCTGGCGACGATGCTGATGCACAATCCAGGAGGTGATGCGGAGACGGAAATCTGGGGCGTGTTGGGGGATCCGACCGGGGCGGGGGCGACAACGGTTTTGGAAGCGATGGGATTGGTAGCGGGGCGGCACGCGGTCGGCCGCACGTTGCTGGTCGACGCAGACTTCGCAGGGCGGTCCCTGACGCGGCAGTTCGCACCGGATGCCGAAGTCGGGTTGCAGGAGTTGGCTGGCGGTAACGTCGAACACGACCAATGCATTGTCGCGACTGCGTTGGGAACGGATTTGTTACCGGCCGGTTCATCGAATGAATCCACAGCCCCCATGCCGGGGCCGCAGGCATTCAATCCACTCGATGTGATGGCTGCCCTGGAGCGCTTTCGCCACCAATATGATGTCATCCTGGTGGATTTGCCGGCAGCCGATCGCGCCGAAGCCAGCCTGAAACTTGCCCACCACCTCGACGGAGTCATCGTCGTCGTGGAACACGAACGGACGGGCATCGAGTCGCTGGAGCGTTTGCGAATTGCCCTGGGGTCGCGTCTGGCGGGGTGCATCCTCAACAAACGTCGCGAGTACATCCCGCGCGTGGTGCGTCGTCTTCTTCTTTCGTCAAGCCGCTGACTGATGCAGGGAATCGATGCAACCTCGTTGCCCAGGACGTTGGAAACCCCCGACGCTATGCCAGGTGGGTTGACGGCTTTCGAGCGAGCGCTGTGGTTGGTGACACTCGTCGAGATTCCGTTGCAATTCGACAAGTATTTGTTCTTCCGGCCGGACGATGCAGCCGTCGGATCCATTGGCGGATTGAATGTATCGCTGACGTCGTTTTGCATTCTGGGGCTGTTGGTTTGCTGGTGCATGCGGGCCGTCGAGGGCCGGACCAGGCCATCCCGGGCGTTGCATCTGGGATGGCTCCCACTGACCTTCCTGCTGTTGAGCATCCTGTCGGTGTTTGCAGCGACCGATCGCCAACTGGTGCTGTTCGAGGTAGGGCTGTTGGTGCAAGCCTATCTGCTGTACGTGCTGGCAGCCAATCGGATCGAAACGGAAAATGACGCGCAGTGGTTGATGGGAGGAGTGGTTGTGTCGGGACTGGTGCAGTCGGTCCTCGTCCTGATGTCGGTGGCATGGTACCACCTGGCAGGGATTCAAGAGTTGTCGATCGGCCCGGTCGATATTTTGGTGTCTGATGAGGGGCGTCCCGGTGGAACCCTGCGGTCCCCGACGGGGCTGGGCAGCATGCTGACGTTGTTGATGTTGTTGTCGGCTCCCTGTGCAGCTTTGGTCGCTAGGCAGTGGCGATGGGTAGCCCGCGGTGCATTGGCATTGATCCTGTTCGGGCTGACCGCCGTCCTGTTAACCCAGACGCGGGCTGCTGTCGGGACTTCGCTGCTGGGCCTGGCGGGAATCGCCGGATGGATCTGGTATCGTGGATGGATGCCTCGCCGCGCTGCGTTGTTGTTTATCGTTGCCGGACTGGTAATGGCCGGTCCACTGTTGTTGGTCATCCAGCAGCGCGTCCTGCAAGACGATCGTGGGTCGGCCGCCTCTCGCGTGCACATGACCCAGATAGCACTGGAGCTGATCAGCGATCGAGGTTTGCTGGGAGTTGGTGCTGGCAATGCACATGTTGCGTTGCAGGACTATGCAACCCAGTCTCCCTACCGCTCCGAGTGGTTTTATTTGACGCATTGCAAATACTTGATCGTGTGGGCGGAAATCGGCATCCTGGGGCTGATTACGTTCGTGGCCATGCTGCTGGTGGGCGTGGGACGTGGAGTGCGGTTGATGGTCAGTCCTGTCCAGTGGTTGAGCCTGGTCGGATTGGGAGTCGCGGCTGCCCTGGTGGCCCACGGGCTGCACATGTTCGTCGACTTGTTCAACGGCCGCCCTCATGTCGAAATGTTATGGCTGGTCCTGGGGCTGGTGGTCGCCCTGCACCGCATGCACGCCGCTGAATCGCAGAGAGCTGCTTCGTTCGTCCCCGCGCATTCACAGTGAGGACGGCCATGCAATCCACTTCCTCCCAAACGCTCTGGAGAGTCTTCAGCAATGCCGGTTCTCTGTTAACCAGCGAAGTGCTGAACAAAGCGACTACCTTTCTGGTCTATGCATTGGTGTCGCGGTGGCTGGGTGCGGAATCGTTCGGCCAGCTCTCGTTGGGATTGTTGTTGTTCTATGTGTTCCAAGTGGTGGCCACGGCGGGATTGCCCACGTTTGTAACCCGAAAGGTAGCACGCCACCGACACCGTACGGGGCGCGTCGTGATGGGCAGCCTGCTTGCCGCCACCTTGGCCGGCACGGTGGCCACGGCGGCGATGCTGGTTTGTCCCTGGATGCTGCAATATCCACGGGACACCACATTGGTGATCTCCGTTCTAGCCGCGGGATTGCTTCCCTATGCATGGGCGTTGGTGTTCGAGTCAGCGTTTCGCGGGATGGAGCAAATGCATTGGATCGCTGCATCGAACGTGGCCGCCAATGTGCTGAAGGTGGCCGGTGCACTGTGGATGCTGACTCAAGGATGGGGCGTGTTGGCTATCGCTGCATGGATCGTGATGGTACGCCTGACCATCGCACTCACCGATTTGTTCTTCTACGTGTTGGCAAACGGCTGGCTGTTTCGCCCCGTCCCCTGGAGTTATGCAACGCGATTGCTGCGGCAAACGTCGACCTTTCTGGGAATCGATGGCTTGATCGCCGTGTGGAGTGCCGTTGATGCTGTGCTGCTGTCTAAACTGATGACGGAAACGGAGGTAGGAATCTACAGTGCGGCAGCTCAGCTTCTGCAGCCCATGTTGTTGGTTTATCGCAGCATTGTCGGCAGTCTGTTTCCCAGCATGTGTGCGCGGGCACTGGGGCAGACTGGTGAGTTCACTGTGTTGGTGCGATGGATGATCGCCTTCTTGCTGTTGGTGGGGACTCCCGCTACCGTGCTGCTCCCCCTTTTCGCCGATCTCATTCTGGGTCTGGCTTATCACAACCCACAATTTCAGCGCGCCGTTCCCCTGATGCAGATTGGGGCGGTGTTCGTCTTGTTGCAGGCGCTGACCAGCGTGTTGGGGCACAGCTTGTGGGCCTTGCATCGCGAGCGCATTACCTTGCGAATCGTGGTCGTAAACCTGGTTGCCAATGTGGCGGTGGGGATCCTGATGATCTCCTGGTTGGGGATGGTGGGCGCGGCACTTGGTTCGCTGCTGGTCGGTGTACTGAACGCTGCGCAGCACTACTGGGTGACCAGGCGATTGCTCGCCCGCAGCCCGATTGACGCCCAGAGCGGAGTTCCCTTGCTCGCCGGACTGGCGATGGCCGCCGTCGCAATTGCGCTAGTGCCGCTGAACCGTTGGCTGGCCGCTGGGGGGGGCCTGGCGGTTTATGCCGTGGCTGTTGCGGCCTTGTTGAGGCAGGTGCATGGCGACTGGTCGAGCATCCGCATGCAGTACTTCGTGCCGCTGTTGGGGAGGGGGAATTGATGCGGGTTGCCTGCGTTGCCTTCAGCTATGCCGAATACGCGGTTCGCCTGGCGGCTGCGATCAGAGAATATAGCGACTGCGTTCCCTTATTGATCATGCCGCGACAGCGGTTGCAGGGTCTTGAGCATTTGGTTGCGCCCGAGGTCGTTCTCCACGATATCGATTTGCCGCGCCTACGTCAGCCCCTGCGTCAATTGCTGATGATACGGCAGGTGAGGAAGGTTATCGATGCCTTCCAGCCGGACGTCGTGCATTTTCAGGGAGCCCACCTGTGGTTCAACATGGCCTTGCCTTGGATCCGTCGGCGGCCGCTGGTAATCACAGCGCACGACGTGCGGCATCACCTGGGGGACAGAGCCTCGCGCAAGACACCGCAATGGGTAATGGATTGGGGGTTCCGCCAGGCGGATCACTTGATTGTGCATGGCGAGGCGCTGCGCGAACAACTGAACCACTATTTGTCGATCCCTGGAGAGCGGGTAACCGTATGTCCGATGGTCGTTCAAGGGGAAAGTGCTCCGGGCTTGGAGCCCCTCGTGCCGGAAGAACCCCATACGATCCTGTTCTTTGGGCGGATCTGGCCCTACAAGGGGTTGGATGTGCTGATCGAGGCTGCGCCTCGGATTCAGGCAGCCTTTCCGGACGCCCGCATTGTGATCGGTGGTGAAGGAGAGGGTTTCGAGAGATATGCTGCTCAGATGCACGACCCCGAAATGTTCGAAGTTCACAACGCCTACGTTAGCAACGCACTTCGCGAACAACTGTTTCGGCGCGCGGCAGTGGTGGTGTTGCCGTATCGGGAGGCGACCCAGAGCGGAGTGATTCCGGTCGCCTACTCCTATGGAAAACCGGTCGTCGCCTCGCGGGTGGGTGCGATTCCCGAAGCCGTCCTGGAGGGGCGCACCGGAATTCTCGTCCCGCCCGCCAATCCAGCCGCCCTGGCTGCAGCCGTTATCCGGATGCTGAGCGATCCCGCGCGTCGCGCCCGCATGGGAGCTGAGGCCCGGCAGTATCTGGACGAACAGGCATCGATGCCGCGCATTGTCGCGGCGCACCGCCAGGCCTACGAACAGGCTATCACCGCACGAAATCAACCGTGACGATCAATCGAATTGAACGAAACGCTATGAATCGAGAGTCTCCTGATCGGCGAGAATCGCTGCGTGTGCTGATGCTGTGTCCCCGATTGCCGACGGACGATAATCCAGGCAGCATGGCTCCCGCCTTGCGGCAGTTTCAGTCGCTCCGCGACGCCGGAGTGGACCTGCGGTGCATCGACATGACCGGTCCGCGAATCGTCAAATATGGATTGCGAGTTCCTCAGGTGCGCCGAGCCGCGCGGAGCGTGGATCTGGTCCATGCGCATTATGGATTCTGCGGACTGCTGGCCCGTTGCCAGCTTTCACGCCCGATCGTGATGTCGTTTCTTGGCTCGGACATCAATGGATTCCACGACGAGAATGGCCGTATTCCTTTTGGGGCGAAGCTGGAAATCTGGACCAATCGGTACATCACGTCACGTCTGGTGTCGAAGATTATCGTCATGAGCCCGGAGATGGCCGCAAAACTGGCGCCGCTGCCGGTCGAGATCATCTCCAATGGAATTGACGTGGATGCATTCTGCCCGCGGGATCGTCGGGCCGCGCGGACAGAATTGAATTGGGATCCGCACAAGACTTACGTTCTGTTCCCGGCTAATCCCGACAATCCCCATAAAGGCTTTTCTCTTGCGCAACAAGTGGTGAGACTGGCCAGCCAGCAGTTGGGCCGCGATATCGAGTTGGCGCCGCTGTGGGGCTACGCGCCGGACCAGGTTCCCACCGTCATGAATGCGTCCGACCTGGTGCTGATGACGTCTCAGAAGGAAGGGTCGCCCAACGTTGTGAAGGAAGCCATGGCCTGCAATGTGCCGGTTGTCTGTTCCCCCGTAGGTGATGTTCCCGACCTGCTGGCCGACCTGCCGGGGAATCGAGTCTGTCCACGCGATGCTGCGGCCATGGCCACGGCAGTTGCCGAATTGCTGCAGTCGGGGGAGCCGTCGGCCGGGCGTCAGAGATTGATCGACCGGAATCTGACTTTGGCTGGCGTGGCCCAGCGCATTATCGACGTCTATCGATCGGTGTTGGAAACCAATCGCCTGCCGTCGCGTTCATGAGGCGTCGCTGCTTCCTCTCCGGAACCCTCAGGAATTCCCATCGTGGCTAAACCGTATCGCGTGTTGATGGTGCTGGAAAACAACAGCTTTCCAGATGATGTGCGCGTCATGCTCGAAGCGACGTCGCTAGTGCAGGATGGTTTTGAAGTGACGGTCGTATGTCCAACCGATGGTCATCGAAGAATCGTTGATGCATATCAGGGGGTACGGATTCTACGGTATCCTTCCATCTGGCAATTGCCCGGGGGGATCGGCCATGTGATCGAGTTTGGTTACAGCTTGATCGCTGCCGGTTTCTGTAGCTTGTACGTCCTGTTGCGGCACGGCTTCGATGCCATACATATTCATTGTCCACCCGATACCAATGCGTTGCTGGGCATCGTGTATCGCTGGTTGGGAAAGACGTTCGTATACGACATGCACGACCTGTCACCGGAGCTGTATAAGGCGCAGCGTGGTGGCGGCGGGGCTGCCTCGGTCGTGCGGTCCCTGCGTTGGTTCGAACGGCTTGCCTGTCGATCCGCGGACCGATTGATTGCTACGAACGCGACGCAACGCGATGTTCAGATCCGACGTGGGGGCGCTCCGGATTACCGTTGCTACATCGTTCGCAACGGTCCCAATGAACAGTTTCTGACAGATCAACCAGATGGTCGGAGCAGTTCATCGTCAGAGATCATGACTATCGGATACGTAGGGTTGATCAGTCCGCAGGACGGCGTCGATCGGTTGATCTACGCCCTGCACGAGTTGCGGGAGACGTTCGGTTTCCATGCATTTCGGGCGAGCATTGTGGGAGACGGGCCGGCGCTGCCAGCACTGCGCGCGTTGACTCGGCAGCTGAACCTGGAGCAGCATGTCGACTTCGTCGGTCGCATTCCCTTCGAACAAGTACCGGCCCACATCGCGTCCGCCGATATCTGCGTCACTCCCGATCCGATCAACGATTACAACAATAGCTGCACCACCATCAAGACCATGGAATACATGGCATTGCGCAAACCGGTGGTTATGTTCGGGACGACAGAGAATGTGGCGACGGCAGGCGATGGTGCATTGGTCGCCAGTGAAGATACGCCTCAAGCTTTGGCCCAAGGCATCCTGCGGTTGGCGAAAGACCCCGAGTTGCGCCGCGCGCTGGGGGAACGAGGCCGGCAACGTGTCGAGGCAGGTTTGGGGTGGACTGCGCAGGCCACGGTGCTGGTCGACCTGTATCGGGAGCTGGCCCGCCGGTCGCACCGCCGGTGCAAGGATGCGTCGTCCTGGTCTGGATCTCGTGCCTGCCGTACTCCGCGCATTTCCGCGGGAACGCAATCCGGGCGACCTGTTGTCGGTTGTACACCCGCATTCCCTGGAAGGATCGGAGAGTGCCTGGTCCAGCACATCGCGCGGGACATGCGAGATGCTCAATTGAGCCTCAAGTTTCGCATCTACTACTGCTTGCGGCCCTTGATTCCGATCGCCCTGAGGCAGTGGCTGCAGCGGAACCAGTATGGCCAACGCGCGAAGGATGACTGGTCGATCCCCGTCGATTGGGCTACCGAGTTTGCGGCATGTGTGAGGCAGCAGATCGATGCGGATCCCGGCTTTAGGGTGATTGCTCCCTGGCCGGATGATGCCCAGTCAGCAATCGTTCTAACGCACGACGTGGAGACGCGCGAGGGATTCGATCGCGTGTTGGATATCGCAGCGATGGAGGAAAAACACGGTTTGCGCTCCGCGTGGAATATCGTGCCTCACAAATACCGTCTCGACCAGGGAGTCTTGAGAGAATTGCGGCGTCGAGGGCATGAAGTCGGCGTCCATGGGTGGTCTCACGATGGGCGATTGTTCAGCTCGCGACGGACATTTCGCCTGCGAGCCGATCGCATCAACCAGGTTCTGTCCGACTGGGATGCGGCAGGGTTTCGAGCGCCCATGGTGCATCGCAACCTGGCCTGGCTGCAGGACCTGAATTTGCGATACGATGCGTCGTGTTTCGATGTGGATCCTTACCAGGCCATGCCCGGTGGAATCGGTGGGCCGTGGCCGTTCCTGCTGGGACGGATCGTCGAGCTGCCGTATACGTTGCCCCAAGACCATACGCTGGACAGACTGGGGATGGATTGGATCGAGACGTGGCAGCGGAAACTCGATTACCTGCTCAACGCCCGGGGGCTTGTGCTGTCGATCACCCATCCTGACTACATGGATACCGTATCCAAACGACAGGCCTACGATCGGTGGTTGGCTATCCTGGGGGAACTGCCCCATGTTTGGCGGGGATTGCCCGGCGAGCTGGCGCAGTGGTGGCGAGACCGAGCGGCTTCGCAGGTCCCCGACGATCCGGTTGTCGATCGACCCATCGGACCGGCATCCGAACGAGGAAGAATCGTACCGGCAGCCGAGCTGTTCGCCGATTTCCTGGCCCGTTGGAGTTGAACAACCCACGGCGAAAGGTAGTTCCAGCCAATCGAGGATCGTACTCGATCGGCTCTTCACGCGTGTTGAAGTGGTTGAGATCGCAGTCGTCGATACCAATAGCGCAACCGACAACTCCTCAGAAAGTTCATTTTGCAGCGCTTCACCCCCCTACTCTGGAGACCTGAAGGGCACATCTCAGCAGTGCTTCCGGCATGCACAGCCGCAGCAAGACAACTGCATTGCTCCCGCGGCATACTCTGGCTCATCGGAACTCCTCCGCGATGTCGATAGAGTTCTGGTGGATACCGTTATTGCGGGAAAACCAGGCATCGGCGGGCTGGCCCAGCGCATGGCTGCGGAGCAGTTCGACCTTTGGATTTGCATTAAATCCTGCAGCGGGCATAGACGCGCAGCGTCCAGCGCGGTATACCATAACAACTGAACCGGGTGCGTACGGAAACGAGCAAAGGTATTTGCTGTCCTCTTTGAAGCCAGCAACACCAACAACCGGCCATTCAACAATGGCTGTTGGATCTCCTGGCCCCTGCACCCTGTGCTTGCCTCGTGCAGCATGAATGAGGACGAGCTTCCCCCTTTAATGAGGGAGCCCGCCTGCGTCGTAGTGGACGCACCGAGAACCGCGGACAGGGTTGGACGAACCCCAGTCCAGGAACTCGACAAACGGATGCGTCGATTTCTTGCCGATTGCCAATCGGTACAGCGAGCAGGCATCTTGAGCAATGGTGGCCCCGTCCGCTGGAGCTCATACCAGGTTGGGTGGAGTTGACGACCACGTCGTGGTTGCCCATTCAATCGGGGAAAGAATAAACCATTGAGCTACTGCATCCATTGCGTTTCATCTCCGCAGCATATTGCCACGACGACGTGGTGCTTCGCGAGGAGTTGGGGGGCTGCCTGCGGTACCGGCCAAATGCCGGCAGCCGACGCGGTTGCCAAATGATGGCAGGGGCTCAACCACGAAGGAAAACCCTTGAAGACGTTTAACGAATTGAACCTGGTCGCTCCCGTGCAACGGGCATTGGCCAATGCGAATTACTCGGTTCCCACGCCCATCCAAGCGCAAACGATTCCCGATGCACTGCAGGGCCGCGACATTCTGGGGTCGGCTCAGACCGGTACCGGCAAGACGGCGGCATTCGCCTTGCCGGTGCTCAATCGGCTCGGGCAACGCAATGAAAAGGTCGAACGCAACCGTCCGCTAGCATTGGTGCTGGCTCCCACACGCGAGTTGGCCATTCAAATCGAGCGCAGTTTCGCCACGTATGGCAAGGGACTGCGCTTGCGACAGGCCTTGGTCTACGGCGGGGTCAGCCAGGTGCGGCAAGTGCGGATGCTCGATCGTGGTGCACACATCGTAGTGGCGACTCCCGGCCGGTTGCTGGATCTGATGAATCAAGGATTCATCGACCTATCGCGTCTGGAAATTCTGGTTCTGGATGAAGTGGACCGCATGTTGGATATGGGGTTCTTGCCCGATCTCAAACGCATCATCAGTCACTTGCCTGCACGGCGGCAGTCGTTGTTTTTCTCGGCTACACTGCCTCCCAAGATCGTGGAGCTGGCCGATGGTCTGCTCCGCAATCCCGTGCGCGTCAACATCGCTCCCGAGTCACCCTGTGTAGAGCGGATCGATCAGCAAATCGTGTTTGTTGAACGCAGCGGAAAAATGAATCTACTGCGGGAGATCGTGCAAAAAGATCCTGCCAGTCGAGTGATGGTGTTTACCCGCACCAAACGTGGTGCCAACGCGGTAGCCCAGCAGTTGGAACGCGGCGGTGTACGGGCGGTGGCCATCCATGGGGACAAATCCCAACATGCCCGACAAAAAGCGCTGGCGGCATTCGGCCGCAACCATGTCCAGGTACTCGTGGCGACCGACGTGGCGTCTCGGGGAATCGATATCGACGGCGTCAGCCATGTGGTGAATTACGACCTGCCGGTCGATCCAGAATGCTACGTGCATCGCATCGGACGGACTGGACGCGCGGGGGATGAGGGAACGGCCGTGTCCTTTTGCTCGGAGGCAGAACGGCGCGAGTTGTATGCCATCGAGCGGTTCATTGGCCAATCGCTGACCGGTGGCCAGACCCCGCCGCCATCGGTGCGTTCTTCGTCGCAGCGCCCTCGCCGTTCCTATTCTCGAGCGGCGGGTCCCCGTGGGGCCGGGCGACGTTCGGGCTATTCCGGTGGTGGATCGTCCAATCCATCGAAACGCAAGCGACGACCGGGAAAGTACGCGCGGCAGCGCGGTTGATCGGTCGCAGTACCCAACATGTCAGCGCGGGGTGCCCCGCTTGTTCCCGCGATCCTGCCACGACACCGGCTCGTCACGGCGCACTGCGCCGTCGGGCGCAAGTTTCCCTTTGATCATCCCTTTCAGGAGATTTAGTCATCGCCAAGAATCGCAATACATTTGCCAAACGGCAACGAGAAATGGACAAAAAAGCCAAGGCCGAAGAAAAACGCGCGCGCCGTACGCAGCGGAAACTGGATGCAGAAAATGGCATCGCGCCCCCAGCGCCGCTTCCCATCGAGGGAGACTTTCCCGCATCCGATGAAGACGTTGCCTTGAGCGACGACGCGTAAGGCGGCATGAGGTGGTCGATGCAGGCATAAGGAGCGTCCGCGATATAACTGTCGCATCACGCCGTAGCCTGACTCTCTGCGTCGGGCAACGAAGGACCCGACTAGGAGAGTCAGGCTACAGACTGGACGGTTATTTCAAGGACGGCCCTGAGACGCTGAGTTGGCGCTGGCACGCGGACTGTGCGGAGCGGTCCCAGCCAGTGGTTTAGCGCCGGCCGTCCCAGCCCGCGACCTGGGTTTTGGTTGCGGAGTGTTTTTTCCACCTGCCGCTGCGATAGTATGATGCGACCGTGTCCAACAAACGGTCTGGTCCATCGCGGACGATGTCCACTACCGGCAGTTGGAGTTCCTGTTCGGTTTGGTCGGCGACCTGGCGGGCTTGGTCGGGGCTCAACCGACTGCCGTTCATGGCCATGGCGATCACGGAGCACGGCTGGTAAATGCTGGCCATGGTTTCGAATAATGCTATCTGCCTGGCCAGGCTGGGGAGTGGAACATGATCGATACCGCCGACGGTAGTTCTCCCGGCTTCGAAAACGAAGACCAATGCATGCGGACGGCAGCCGTGCAGCAGCCCCAAGGTTACCGCTGAGTAGGCCGGGTGAACCAGGCTTCCCTGCCCTTCGACGACGATGATCTCGTGCTGTTGGTTATCGAGCACCAATTGCTCGGCCGCCCCGTTGACAAAGTCAGCGACCATGCAATCGATGGGCAGTCCGGCGCCGGAAACCATGATCCCCGTTTGACCGGTTGCTACGAACTGGGCATCCAATCTGCGTTGTTGCAATCCGCGAGCCAGTTCCAGGCTGGCCAGCATTTTGCCCACGCTGCAATCATGGCCGACGGTGTGCAACCGAAAACAATCGGGGTTGAAGTCAGCGAATCGAGCGATCTGCTTGAACGAATTCTTTCGCACGTCGGTGATCGTCGCGCCGTGTTGCTCCGCAGCGGCTCGCAACTCTTCGTCGTCGCTCAAGAAATCGTGCAATCCGCTGAGCAGATGCATTTTTCTGGCCACCGCCTGGAGCAGCACGGGTCGCCAGGCCGCCGGGATTTTTCCGCCAGGCGGCGCGATGCCGATCGCCAGCGTGTCGGCATCGGGGGCTTCGTCCAAAGAGCCAATGATGGGAACGCCGCGTCCGACTCCCAACAAAGCCTCGGTGTCCTGGCCGGCCCGATCCGGATCCAATACTGCCACGCACTCTTCCGGGCAGTACCGCAGCAACCCCGTGGCCGTCTTGGCGGTGCGAGGATTGGTGTGTCCCCAAGTCAGCAATACCATGCGACGTTTCATGCGTCCTGTTCTCCCAGTGCGGTGGCGAAGGCTACGGCGTATTCGCGGCAGTGCGAGATGCTGATCAGTATTTCGCCAATGCGCATTTGCCGAGCGATTTCCTGGGCTTTTCCATGCAACCGGACCAGCGGCTTGCCCCCTGGCTGATTCTCGATTTCAACATCGCTCCACTGGATTCCGTGTGCCCAGCCGGTCCCCAGCGCTTTGAGCACCGCCTCCTTGGCAGCCCATCTACCGGCCAGGTGTTCGTGCGCGTGTTTGTGTTGGCAGCAGTACGCGCGTTCGACCGAGGTAAACACGCGTTCCAGGAACGCCGAATCGTGCTTGTCCAGCATCTTAACGATGCGCTGGCAGGCCACGATGTCGGTACCGATGCCGATGATCGCGTTGCCGCTGCGGCACCGATCGCCGGTGCGAGTCGCCTCCGTCATGTGGTGTACTCCGAATTGAACCGCACGTATTCTTCCGTCAGATCGCTGGTCCAATGCGTTCCCCGTCCTGGACCATTGCCAACGACCAACTCGATTCGTGTGGTCGGATTCTCCTGCATCGAGCGGCTGGCGGCCGCCGCGTCGAACGGTACAGGCTGGCCATCCCGAAACAATTCGAAACCGTTGAGTTTCAGGGAGGCACGTTGCGGGTCGACCGCTGCCGGGGCGTATCCTGCCGCCGAAACGATACGACCCCAATTGGGGTCGTTACCGTACACGGCCGTTTTCACTAAGTTGCTCAACCCGACGGTACGGGCGATCGCGCGGGCCTGCTCATCCGTTTCCGCTCCCGCCACCGAGATCTCGATCAGATGCGTCGCTCCTTCACCATCGGCCGGAATCATCTTGGCCAGTTCGATG
>RFIQ01000209.1 GCA_003695565.1 Planctomycetota bacterium
CCGGAAGTGCCTCTCCCCTGGGGTAACCAACGTCCGTCCGCCCCACCAACCCAACCCACATGCGCCAGCGCATGGCTTCCCGTTACCCGGAATTCGGCAGTGAGCATGTATCAAACCAACCGGAGCCAGCCACAAAATAGGCAGTGTTAGCGAAAAGCCCGCACGCTCCGAGTCGGATACGTGTAGCAACTCGGCGGTTTTCGTAGGATCATGGAGATACCGGAAGCCAGTCCCTGGTTCTGGCGGCGTCGGCCCCCACAGAGCTTGACACCTGCGAGACAGACGATGTGACCAGTTCCCAACCTCCCCACAGCGCGCGAAGCGATGCGACGGCGAGCCGATCCTCCGTCGCTTGGGAGGAGGTGCGCGCGTGGGCCAGCGACCGGGACCTGGTCGACGACCTGGTGGCCGGCAGCCAATCGGCCTGGGCGTCGTTCGTTGCTCGCTACGCTCCGCTGATCCGCTGGCGGGTCGCTGCAGTCGCCCGAGCCAGCGGCGGGCCGTCGGATCCAGCACAACTCGATGATCTAACCGCTGAAGTGTTCGCAGCGCTGCTCAGCAACGACTGCGCAGCATTGCGGGGATACGCCGGCCGGAGTTCCTTGGCGACCTACCTGGGCGTGATAGCAGCTCGAGTGGCCATCCGAAAATCGATCGATCGAAACAAATCGATCCCTGCGGCGGATTCTCCGGTGGAAGCGATCGATCGAGAGCGGAACCCGCTGGAGTTGGTCAGTCAAGGGGAACAGGCAGAACGACTGCACGCGTCGATCTGCAAACTGCCGCCGCGGCAGCAACAGTTGGTGTCGATGTATTATTTGCAAGGCAAAACATACGAGCAAATCAGCCGCGAGACCGGGATTCCGATCGGTTCGATCGGCCCCACCCTGGCTCGGGCCCAACAACGGTTGCGTCAAGACCTCGGGGATTGACGCCAGCCAGAATACAAACAGAGGGGTTGGCGACGTGGATCGCGCGACGTTCCTGAAAATAATCCGACAGACCTCCCGTGCTGCTTCCGGCGGTCTGCTGCCGGGTGAGGCCGCGCCGCTGGCGCAGCTCGTCCGCCAACTGCAGCACCGTTTGGCAGATTGGCGGCACCGCATCCCGGCTCCTCCCCAACCCTTGCCCAATGCTGAACAAATCGCAGCATTCCTCGACGGTGCCACCAGCGCTCAGGAAGACGCGGTGATCATTCGCGCCGCCATCCACGACCCGGGCATCCTATTGCAAATCGCCAGCGACGTGTGCACTCCGCCGATTCCATCCAATTATGCCTCGGCTGATTTACGGCAGCGATTGATCGACCTGGCCCAACCGGACCGCACCGCCCCACCGCGGGGACCTTCGGTCGATGCGTGGTTGCTCGATGCCAGCGCATCCCCGGCCGCACACGAACTGCTGCGCGGCGATTCAGCGCCGGTCGAGCCAATGGCGGAATCCTGCTCGGTCGCCTCGGCCCAATGCGCGGATTCCCGCGCAATGCCCCAACCGCGCCGCGACCGCCGAAGCCTCCGCGACGTCCGGGCCGCGCCGATCCTCGCCGCGTTGGTCGCCACATTGCTTATCGTTCTTGGCGGTTGGGGAATCTGGCATGCCATCCGCCGTTCTCCGCTGGAACGTCACGGACAGGTCGCAGAACAGGACCTGGACGGGCCCATGCCGGCGGGTGGACGGGCCACTTCCTCAGCGACGATCCCGCCACTGCTATCGGGCCAGTCCGGCCAGCCATCGGCGGGCGAAGCCGGGGTGGAAGACGACATCCAAGCAGCGGTGGAAGAACTCGAAGCACAACTGGCGCAGCAATCCTCCACCCGCCCGCTCGAGGAAGCGGTGCGGGCGAGTTTCAACGTTCCACCGGGTGGGGAAGACCTCGTAGGCCAGCCGACCGGCGATCGGCTCGCTTCCCCGATTGGCCGCCCAGCGGAAGAGCCGGCTGGCAATCCCGCCGCGACAACTGAAGTGGCCGGTACCGGGACACTCGATCGATCGCGCAGGCCGACACTGGCCAGCCAACCGATTCGCTGGCTCCGCGTCGTCGGGTTGCTGGCCCAACAGCCCGAATCGGGATACGACGCGTGGATGCCGGTGGCCGGAAGTGACGCCTTGACCGAACTGGGCGATGACCCGGCTTTGCAACACAGTGCGCATCCAGATGCCGGCGACTGGTTGACCTTGCCCGGCAGTTTTGCTGAAGGCGAAATCGCTGCCGGAGGTCGAATCGTACTGGGAGAAAACACCAACGTGGTCACGCGTTTGTCCGACGATGGCACCTTGGACGTGCAGCTTCGATTCGGCTCGGCGGCCCTGCTTGACCTGCCGTCTGGAACGCGTCTGCGATTGCCGCCATTGTCCACCCAGTCGGCGGTTGAAGTTGTCCAGCCCGCAGAGCTGTTGATGCAACGCGTTGCCGGCGGAGTATTGGTCCAGGTGCATCGCGGTGAAATCCGGTTGGCGGATGGTTTCGCGCGCGCCGGCACCAGCCGGCTGATCCACCCCTCGGGCGTGGAACCTGGACCGCCATCCGATACGCTGCCCAGTTGGGCGGTCCGGCTGCCGACGCGTTCCACGATTCCTCGACAAGTTTTGGCCAACATCGACAGCAAACAGAATCTACCCACGGTGATCGACGCACAACTCGTCCGGCTGGGACGGAACCTGGATACCCGCAACGCGTTGGCCGTACGAACCTTCCTGCAATTGTGCCAACTGCGAGCGCGGATGGCGGTGGCGGATCCGCTGGCGGCGGCCACCCATCCCATCGCTGGGGTGCGCCTGGCATTGTTCGACCTGTTGACGCAAGCAGAGGACAATGCGGTGGCGCAGGCGGCTCGACGCGAGCTGATGCGACGGCTGCGAATCGCCCGTCAGGAGCTGGCAAGCTGGTCCCAGGCGGTCACCGCGCGCAATCGGCTGAACCGCCAGTTCGTCGCTCGATGGCTGGACATGCTGATCGACGAAGACCCGGTGGTTGCCGCCGTCGGCGACTACTTTTTGAGACGGTCGGCGGGGGGCGGCCCAGTCTTCAACCCATCGGCCGATCGCCCCGCGCGGATGCTCGCCCGGACGCAATGGCTCAAGCTGCTGGGCCGATCAGGCAAGCCCATGAGCTCCAGCGGACCGCAGCGGGCGGGCGGAACGACCATCGATCGGGGCCCTTGAAGGTTTCCTTTGCCCACCGGTCATGGAGACCGCCTGAGGAAAAATTCTTCATTCCGCCTTTTGTCGCTGCGCCGCCTCGATGATGGTCAGCAGTTCCTGGGCGATCTCGGGAGATTGCGCCGCCAGGTCGCGTGACTCGCCGATATCTTGGGCCAGGTCATATAGCTCCAGCGGCTGCCCCCGGCCCGGTATCACCCCTTTCCATTGCCCACGTCGCACGGCCTTCTTGTCCCCGTAACTCCAGAAGAGATAGGGATGCGGCGCCTGCTCCCTGCCATGCAATTGCTCGACATAGGAGATGCCGTCGATTCCTTCCGGTGCCTGGATTCCCGCCAGCTCACACGCCGTCGGCAACCAATCGTAGTGAGCCAAGGGCTGGTCGGTAACGGTCCCCGGTTCGATATGCCCGGGCCAACGGGCGATCATCGGCACGCGAATTCCGCCTTCGTACAGATCTCGCTTGTAGCCCCGCAGCGGTCCGTTCGAATCGAAAAACTCATGGTCATGTCCTCCTTCGTGATGTGGACCGTTGTCCGAGGTGAAGATCACGAGGGTGTTCTCGTCGATTCCCAATTCCTTGAGCAAAGCCATCAACCGTCCCACGTCTCCATCCATCCGCGTCACCATGGCGGCGAACCCTTTTTCCGTCGATGGCCAGTCGCGTTGGGCATAAATCCCGTAGGTCGGCACTTCCATGCCGTCACCGGTAACCCTGCCCCCCTCGTTGTTGGCATGCGGAATCGTCCAATGCACGTGCAACAAGAAGGGGCGTTGGTGGTGCTCCCGCACGAACTGCAGCATGTAGTCGGTGATAACGTCGTGCGAATAGGTAACGCGCTGCGAAGAGACTCGTCCGCGTCCGTTAGGATAATCGCCAATCACGTTGCCCGGCAACGGAATCTGCTCCTCGTTCAACCACAGGTGCGTTGGATAGTAATTGTGCGCTTCGCTCTGATCCAGGTAGCCCATCCAGAAGTCGAATCCATTGCGATTGGGATGTCCCGACGTGCCGGCGCCGCCCATCGCCCACTTGCCCACTCCGCCGGTTGCGTAACCGGCCGACTGCAGCAATTCCGCCACGGTCAAATCCTGCGGCTGAAACACGTACGTGGCATTGGAGTCGATGGGAGTGTGCCCCGTATGCAGTCCCGTCCACAACACCAGGCGGCTGGGTCGGCACACGGTACATCCCGCGTAATAGTCAGTGAATCGCATCCCTTCCCTGGCCAATCGATCGATGTTGGGAGTCTGCACAACCTGTTGCCCGAAACAACCAACGTCGCCATATCCCAAATCGTCAGCCATGATGAATATCAAATTGGGCGGCCGATCCGCCACCGATTGGGCGGGCAACCGCCCCAGCCAGTTGGTTCCAGCCAGGATCATCGCCAACAACAACAAAGAAACGCGCAACCATGGTTGCATGAGCCAATCCTCTCGTTGAAAAACTGGAATACATACCGCCTGTCCCAACCACCTCCTGGGCGGCGGCAGTCCGCGGACGGACCACCGCGGCGGCCATCGCCTAGTATACTCGCTGCAGTCAGCCATTTTTCATGCCGGAGACCTGTTTGCCATGCCACAACGGTTTTGCTTAGTTGAGGGGCACATCGTCCTGGAGGATCGCCTGCTGGAAGGCGGGTGCTTGATCATCGCGGACGGACGCATCGAGCACATCGGCCCTACACCACCGGACGCTTCCATCCCTCGCATCGATGCGCGCGGCTGCTACATTGCACCTGGTTACATCGACATCCACGTTCATGGAGGACAGGGCGCGGACTTCATGGACGGGACCGTCGACGCCATTCTCCGCGCTTGCGGCGCGCATTTGCAGCATGGGACAACCACCATCTTCCCCACCACCACCACGGGCTCCGCCGAACGGATTCGCGGCATGCTGCAGGCCTGCGCTGCGGCACAGAGCGCGATAAGATCGGATCGGTCGCAGGGTGCGATGATCGCGGGCGTGCACTTGTACGGACCCTATTTCGCGCCCGACAAAGTTGGATGCCACGCGCCCGCAGGCTGCCGAGCGCCGGTCGCCGAGGAATACGACGCCTATTTTGCATCGGGAATCGTCAAAATTGCCACCTGCGCCGCGGAACTACCGGGAGCCGAAGCATTCTATCGACGCGGACGCGATGCCGGATGTTTGCTGACCTGCGGCCATAGCAACGCCAGTTGGTCGGAGATGGTGGTTGCTCATGCCGCGGGCGTAACGCACGTCGACCATTTCTGGTGCGCGATGAGCAGCGTCGGATCCTTGCGCCAGCGTTTTGGCGTTCCCATGCAGGCCAGCATGGCTGAATTCGTGCTGGCCCATCCGCAGATGACCACCGAAGTGATCGCCGACGGCTGCCATCTGGCGCCCGAATTGCTCCAGTTCGCCTACCAGATGATCGGCCCCGATCGTCTATGCCTGGTAACCGACTGCAATCGAGCACTCGACATGCCACCGGGTCAGTACCGATTCGGGCATTTGGCCGAGGGAAGCCTGCTGTGGAGCGACGGAGAAGTGGGGTGGTCCACGGACCGGTCGAGTCTGGCCAGTTCGGTGCGGGGGATGGACCATATGGTACGGCACATGGTCCAGCATACTTCGGCAACCTTGCCCGAAGCCATCCGCATGGCCTCCCTGACTCCCGCCCGCCTGACCGGTATCGATGACCGAGTCGGCAGTCTCCAGCCCGGCAAGGAGGCGGACCTGGTGTTACTCAACGCCGACTTGGAGGTCGAGCAGGTTTTTGCCGCGGGCCAACCGGTCTACGAAGCAAACTGAGCCGCCCTGCCCCCTCGGCCGCGCGTCGGACTAAAATGACGTGCTCTGCATGCATCATGCCCATGTCTGGAAACTCGTGGCCGGGAAGTGATCGAAATGGTTTGGAAAGAATTGCAATCGCCTGCAGGACCGACGAACCGAAACGTAGCGCCGCCCGGCAAGTCTCGCCTCGCGCCGCCCCTCGGGTTCGTTTCTTGGCCTCGGTATGCCCGGTCGGCTGGCGGGTTCGCCCATCCCTGGTCGGTCGCAACGGTTCTGTTATTGCTGGCTGTGGTCAGCCCGGCAGGCCCCCGTGGCGTCGCCCAGGACAGCACCGCGGCCTGGCGCCTGCCGCTGGTGGCACCGCAGGAGGTCGGGTTCGATGCGGACAAACTCGAGCAAATCGCGGCGCTGGTCGAACAGGGAATCGCTGACGGCAAAATGCCGGGCTGCGTCATTTGCTTTGGGCGGCAAGGCAAGATTGCCTATCGCCAGGCATTCGGCCTGCGCAAAGTTGCTCCAGACCCCGAGGCGATGACTGTCGATACGGTCTTCGACATGGCATCGATCACCAAGCCCGTGGCGACGGCCACCAGCGTCATGACGCTGATCGAGCGCGGCCAACTGCGATTGCAGGACAAGGTCGCCAAGTACTTTCCGGAATTCGGCACGCAGGGCAAAGAAGCCATCCGCGTACTCGACCTGCTGATCCACCAAAGCGGCTTGATTCCCGACAATCCGCTGGCCGACTATGAGGATGGCCCCGCCGTGGCCTGGCAGAGGATCTGTGATCTGCCGCTGTCGGCACCCGTCGGTCAGCAATTCAAGTACTCGGATGTCAACTTCATCGTGCTCGGTAAGCTGGTCGAGCATCTATCGGGCCAAACGCTCGACGCCTATGCTCGCCAGAACATTTTCATGCCGCTGGGGATGACCGAGACCGGATTCCTTCCCTCGGCCGAGCTGCGGGCCCGCGCGGCTCCTACCGAGAAACGCGATGGTCAGTGGATACGAGGCGAGGTCCACGACCCGCGGGCATTCCTGCTGGGCGGAGTGGCGGGACACGCCGGATTGTTTTCCACGGCCGACGATCTGGCACTCTATGCGCACGCCATGTTGGGACGCGGCAGATTGCTCGGCCCCCCTACTCCGCCACAAATCCTGCATCCCCGCACGGTGGAACTGATGACCCGTCCGTATCGCGTGTCCAGCGGCGTGCGGGGTTTGGGATGGGACAAACAGACGGGTTATTCCAGCAACCGCGGAGACTTCCTTTCCCCCAGCGCGTTCGGGCACGGCGGATTCACCGGGACAGTGTTGTGGATGGACCCTGAACTGGATCTGTTCTTTATCTTTCTTAGCAACCGAGTGCACCCAGATGGCCGGGGCAGCGTCAATCATCTGGCCGGCCAGATCCTCAACCGCGTGGTTACCTCGCTGGTCGACACGCGCGTCCGGCCCAACCCCCATCCAGTATGGACCGGCATCGACACGTTGATCGCTGAAGATTTTCGATCCTTGCAACATGCCTCCATCGGCTTGATCACCAACCATACGGGCCGCACGCGCGAAGGAGTCATGACGGCTCAGGTCCTGGCGGAGACCGATCAGGTCGACCTGCGCGTGCTGTTCAGTCCCGAACATGGTTTGGCAGGGAAACTGGATGTGCCCCGCATCGACGACACCCAAGACGCCACGACCGGACTGCAAGTCTTCAGCCTGTACGGGGCCACGCGGCGTCCCACGCCGGAAATGCTGCAAGACATCGATACCGTGGTGTTCGATATCCAGGACATCGGGACGCGCTTCTACACCTACATATCGACGATGGGCGAAGCCATGATCGCAGCGGCGGAACAGGGTAAACGCTTCGTTGTGCTCGATCGGCCCAACCCCATCGATGGACGCCATCTGTCCGGTCCCATGCTGGACTCCGGCAGCGAGTCGTTTGTCGGCTTTCATTCCCTGCCGGTTCGACATGGTATGACGATCGGGGAGATCGCTCGGATGATCCGCGCCGAACGCGAACTGGACGTCGAACTGGTGGTAATCCCCTGCCAGGGCTGGTCTCGTGAGATGAGCTGGGAGGACACGGGCCTGACCTGGATCAATCCCTCGCCCAACATGCGCAACTTGACCGAGGCCTACCTTTATCCGGGAATCGGATTGTTAGAGACGACCAACCTGTCGGTGGGACGAGGCACGGATACGCCTTTCGAAGTCCTGGGAGCGCCGTGGATCGACGGTCGCGAGTTGGCTCGGCAGTTGCGCCAGCGGCGAATCCCTGGCATCCGGTTCGTACCGATCGAGTTCACGCCTCAATCCAGCAAGTATGCCCAGCAGCCGTGCGGAGGCGTCTATTTGGCAGTAGAGAATCGCGACAGACTCGATCCCGTTCGCGTGGGGCTGGAAATTGCCGTATGCCTGCGGCAGCTCTATCCGGACCACTGGGACACGACCAACCTGAACCGACTGATGGGCCATGCGGAGTTGTACCGCCACATCGTCAACGCAAGCGACATCGACACAGTCCTGCGAACCGCCGCCGAGGGAGTCGCCGAATTCGATCGCCGCCGACAACCGTACCTGCTCTATGATTGATCCCCACCGCATCTCCACCGGCCTGGACGTTTTCCTGGACGATCCGCCGCCCGACGTGCGGGGAGCCAGGTTGGGTTTGTTGATGAACCAAGCGTCGCGGGACCGGCACTTGCGGCTCAGTTGCGATGCTATTGCTCAGCGTCGGCTGGGCAGGTTGACCGCTCTGTTCTCGCCCCAACACGGATTGTGGGGAGTGGAACAAGCCAACATGATCGAATCGCCCCACTCTCGTTATGAGCCGCTGGACGTCCCTGTCTACAGCCTTTATGCAGAAACGCGTCAGCCCACGGCGGAGATGTTGGAGCAAGTCGATGTCTTGCTGATCGACTTGCAAGACGTGGGAACTCGGGTGTACACATTTGCCTGGACGATGTGCGCGGCCTTGCGAGCCTGCAGCCAATACGGGCGGCCGGCTATCGTGTTGGACCGACCAAACCCGATCGGTGGCGTAGTGGTCGAGGGGCCCATGCTGAGCGAAGATCACCTGAGCTTCGTTGGCGGCTGGCCCATCCCCTTGCGGCATGGCCTGACTCTTGGCGAACTGGCCCGGTTGTATGTAGCGGAGGCGGGTTTGGATGTCGACTTGACCGTCCTGCCGATGCGCGGCTGGCGACGTACCATGACCTGGTCCGACACCGGCCGGCAGTGGATCTGGCCATCGCCGAACATGCCCACCCCCACCACGGCGGCTGTCTATCCCGGAATGGTGCTGCTGGAAGGCACCAATTTGTCAGAAGGACGAGGAACCACGCGGCCGTTCGAAATTTGCGGTGCTCCTTGGGTCGACGGCCTGGAGTGGGAACAGAAGCTGGCCGACATCCAGGGCCAGCCGTGGCGCTGCCTGGCCACCCGTTTTCAGCCCACCTTCGACAAATGGGCCGGCCAGGTCTGCGCGGGCGTCGACCTGCAGCTCCTCGATGCTCGGCGCTCGATGAGCGTGCCGCTGGCGGTGGCTCTGATCAGCCTGGCAGCTCGCACCGCGCCCCAGCACTTCCGCTGGCTCGATCCGCCGTACGAGTACGAGACGATCAAGGCTCCTATCGACATCCTGTTCGGCGACTCTCGCTTGCGGCAATTCGTCGATTCTGCCACCGGCCCGCCCACACTCCCGGAAATCGAACACCTGCTCCAGATGAACCGCGCAGCATGGCAACAGCGCTGCGCACCGATACTCCTGTACTCATGAGAATTGCACCTGGCCACTGGAAGACGAGCGCGACCTCACCAATGTTGCTGGCGCGGTCGCTATCCGGCCTTACGAGAGGATAGCCAGCGCAGCTGACGCTTCCAAAAATAACGCGTACTCGTAGGCACCTTGCGTCGCACCCATCGTTCGAGTCTCTTGCCTACCGGGATGGCCGGATTCGGCTGGCTGGTTGCCAGTTGCAACTGCAAAGAACTCTGCCAGGAAGCCAGGCCGTCGTTGACCATGTCAGCCAGATGCCGTCGTGGCTGAGTGACTCCACTCCCCTCGCGCAGGAACTCGATGCAGCGGGGAAGGCAACTGCGATCCAAATCGCAAATCTCTCGGATCAGCGTCTGCAATCGTGACGTCCATTCTCTCACGGGCTGGTTGTCGAGGAGCACTCGCCCCATGAGCGACGCCAATTCACTCGAGTTATCACGATCATGCAAGAGAAGTGGATACTGTTGGGGGAGGAACTCAGCCACCCCCGCATGCCGACTCACAATAGTTGGCAAACCCGCCCGGATTGCCTCAATGACAACATAAGCAAAAGGCTCGTCCGGGCGCAACGGGAACACAGCCGCGTGCATCGTATCCAGGCGCTCAGGCAGCTCCGATGGTGGTATGAAACCATGCTGCACGACATCTCGCTCGAGCCTGTGGCGAGTAATCGACTGATCGAGTTCGGATCGAAAACTTTCTGATCCGCTGCCGATCAGATGCAATTGCAAATGCTTGCCTGAGTGCCGTTTCTTAAGCAATGCGAACGCATCGATCAACTGGAGAATCCCCTTGTGGCTCTCGATCTGACCGAAGTAAACAAAGTTGACACAATCACCCGGCAGCGACTTCACTGGCTGAGACGCCTTATCAAAACTTACGCCATTTGGGATAACCGTTGTTCGACCGTATGTGCCATGCACCTGGTTCGTTTCGAGCGTCTTCCTGGAGCAGGCGATGGCCCCCATCTTGCTTTTGGCTCGAATCCACCGCGGCAGGACATTGAACCCTACCTGATGGTCTGCTACGGTTCCGTCAAAGTGATCCATCAAGTGTACGGTCGTCGGGATCCCGCTCGCCACCGCCGTCTCGAAAATCCCGACCGGCCCCAATGCAATTGGATTGAAAATCCAAATGGCATCAGGTTGAAAACTTTCGAGTTCGTACTGCAACGCGATTACGTTGGCCGGGAGAATCCCTCCCATGGCGGCTGGGTCGGTATTGCAGCGTACACCGCTGATTATGTTCTCATAATCATAGATGGGCGTGAATAAGCCTTTGACGTCCAAATCACTGGCCCGATCTCGTTTCTGCAATCGGCCGATGGCCCTGGATGTCAAGACTCGTATGCGGTGGCCGGCGGCTTGAGCGGCCCGCGCCAGGCCCAAACATCCCAACTCATATCCCCCAATCACATGCGGGGAAAAAACGTTGCTAATGACGGCGATCTTCATTCGAAGCGATTCCATGCAAGTACAAGAAGCCTCAAGGGTGTGACACACCGAGAGAATCCGGACGGAGGCTACGCAACCAGCCTGAGCTGCGAGATAGGAGCTAGGTGGCCGAACACCCGCGACCAGTAATCATCCCATAAGTAGTTTGCTCGCAACCGTTCTCGCGCAACTCGCAGTCGACTGTCGCGCTCCCCGGCCGGCATACCCTCTATTTGAATCAGGATTTCACGCAGTTGCTGCGGGTTGCGCTCTTCATAGAGGAAATCATCCAGGCCAAGCGTCGTCATGACTTCGCGGAATGAAGGAATATCTGAAGCGACAGCCAGAGTCCCTGATGCCACCGCTTCCAACAGTACCAATCCAAACAACTCGGCTTGTTCAATTCTCTTTCCGTCATACAAACGATGGCATGATGAAGCGATAAGCACGTCGGCGGAGGCCACGAGATTCCGACGTGTTTCCTCGGACTGGAATCCATGCAGCGTTACGTTCCCCTTGTTTCTCGCCAGGTCTTGCAAGTAGCGTTCATACACGGAGTCACCCGAGGAGGGACCGACAACGTCGAGGTGCCACGCACTCGGCAGGCCGTTGATGGTGACCTCGAAGCCTTTGTGGGGGAGGAGCCGCCCGACAGCAATAGCCCGACAGGGACGGGTTGACGGTTTGCCCTGAGGTCCTGACAGGTCGCGAATGTCGCTACGGTAAATCCCTGCAGCGACACTGGTCGCGGCAAAACCTCGGCCCTCGGATCGTCGCCGTGCGAATTCCGAAATCTCCGCAATCAATATGTTCGTGGCTGGCTCGAAGACTCGCCGGAACTCCTGCTCGAAAGCCTCATGCCCTAGGGTAGTGAGGACGACGTTTTGGTCCGGTGCCGTCGCGGCGATCCAATCAATCGTCGTTGCGCTACTGAGGTATTGATGGATCACCAGGGAATCGAAGTGGGCACCATGGAGAAGAAGCTGCTGCAGGGTGCAGGTTTCGCCGGCCCTCACAGTCTCTCCCTCGATATCAGCCCGAATATACTTTTGCACCAGCCGCTGCGAATGCGGCGCGAGCGCCGGTTGCGGGCTAGCTGCATACCACAGCTCCGATTGAGGCTGGACCTTGAGAAGTTGCCTGAAACTTCGAATCGTATACAGCTCCCCTCCGCCGACAACGTTCAACGGAAGCTGACTGATGACCATACATCGTTCACTAGCGGCGCTCACGGGCGTCTCTCCGGCACTCGTTCGAATTGCGAAATATTCTTGAAAGTTTTGGGCTTATATTTGTTCGTTCAATCATGTGTCAACCGTAGATAAGGAGAACGGCCGAGGCGGCCAGCGTTGTGGATGTCGGTCTGGCCGAGACCAGCGCTGGCACAGCGCTAGGATGCCCGGCGAACACGCTGGATTTGCAGGTCGTGTTCGACCATTTGAACCACCATCGATTCGAAGGACACCGAGGGGGACCAGTCCAGTCGCACTCGGGCCCGCTCGGTAGAGCCCACCAGCAACGCCGGATCCGCCTTGCGGGTAAACTGCGGATCGAACACCACGTAATCCTCCCAATCCAAATCCAAGTACCCGAATGCAATCTCCAACCAGTCTCGAACTCGATGCAAGCGACCGGTGGCGAAGACGCAATCCGTCGGTTCATCCTGCTGGAGCAACGCATGGAAGCCGCGGACATAGTCCGGTGCGTACCCCCAGTCGCGTTGGGCATCAACGTTGCCCAACGCAAGTTTTGATTCCAATCCAAGCTTGATTCGTGCCGCGGCCTGCGTGATCTTGCGCGTCACAAAAGTCCGTCGCCGCCGTGGAGATTCATGATTGAAGCAGATCGCATTGCAAGTGAATTGCTCAAACGACTCGCGATAGATACGCACCATGTTCGTGGCAAATGATTTGGCGACCCCATAGGGCGACACCGGGTTGTGAGGCGTGGCTTCGTCTTGGGGGACCTGGGAAGGAGCGCCAAAGATCTCGCTGCTGCTGGTATGCAGCAACCGCGGTGCCGACTTGCAGGACCGGGCAACCTCCAACATCCTCAACGTTCCCATGGCGGTGAATTCGCATGTGGCCACTGGATCCCCAAAACTCAGACCAACGTGGCTCTGCCCCGCCAGGTGATACACTTCATCGGGGAGTACCGACGCAAAGAGATCGGTGAGTGCGGGCACATTCTGCAAATCGATACTGTGCAGATACAGCCGCCGCCGGTCGAGCTCCGGCGCAGCAAGAAGATGGTCGATCAACCGGTGCGTGGCCGGACTGTTGCGACGCACGATGCCGTGCACTTCATATCCCAACGACAGAAGCAACTCAGCAAGATAGCTGCCATCCTGGCCGCTGATTCCGGTAACAATTGCCCGCTTCATGAGATTGTTTGACCCAATTAGGTATGGCTAGAATCCATTCGCATCTCGCGCCTGTACCGGCAGGCCAGGGGCGCCAATACCATGCTCCTACCCCTCGCAATTCCCACCGCCCTGCGGCACGAAACCGTGCTAGCAATGAATGGAAATACGGTACGATTGCTGGGACATGCCTCCGCCGCATTGAGACACAAATCACTGTTCCGTGTCCAGATTGATTTTTCGCTTTTTGCGGTGGCGCGGTGGCGGCGTTCGTAGGATGGCCAGCAATTGGTTGGTGACCAATCCCGACCAGGTGATGACTGCTGTGCGGCACGTCCCATGGGTACCGCGGAAACGCACGCTGGCGTTCCGCCTGCTGGCGGCTACCCGGCTTTGGGCAGCTCTTTGCCCTGCAGTTGGTAGACGTATCGCAACACCTCCGCGACTGCGGCGTACTGCTCGGCGGGAACCTGCTGGCCCACTTCGACGTTTTCGAACAGCGCGCGGGCCAGCGGTTTTCTTTCCAGTACGGGAACTCCCGCGGCCAATGCTAGCTTACGGATGCGAGCCGCGATGTACCCCGCCCCTTTCGCCACCACGACAGGAGCCGCCATGCTGGTCGGATCGTACTTGATAGCAATCGCCAACTCGGTGGGGTTGGTAATGACCACGTCGGCTTGGGGCACGGCACTCTGCATGCGGCTGAGCGCCAACTGACGCTGCACTTCGCGGCGACGCATCAGGATCTGAGGATCGCCGTTCATCATCTTCAGTTCATCCCGCAATTCCTGATCGGTCATCCGCAGATCTTGTTCCATTTTCCACCATTGGAAACCATAATCCGCGACCGCCAATACGAGCAACAAGACTGCCGTCCACATGCAGGTCTGCATGGTCGTGTCCCAAACCAGCCGTCCGATTTCCAGGACTGGCAATTTGTAGGCCCCCAGGATCGCATCCCATTGGGTCCACAGACCGAATACGATCACGCAAGCAACCAGGGTGATCTTCAGCAAACCGAAACCCAGACGCGTCGCATTGCGCAGGGAGAAAAGCCTTTGCAGTCCTTTGAGCGGATCGATGTTGCGGATGTCGAATGCCAGCTTTTCCGGCAGGAACAGAAACCCCATCTGCAGCCAGTTATTGACCAGAATGGCTGCCATCACACCCAACATCAACGGTAGCAACGCCATCAGACACTCCAACAGGCTGGTGACAAACCAGCCCGAAGCAGAAACTGCATCCAGCGTCCAGTAGCGCTGTTGGGTCAGCGAGGCTTGCATCACGCGTGCCAGCGCATCGGCCACGGCGGATCCGGTCCACCATAGAATGCCAACCGAGACCAGCAAAACCAGGGCTGACCCGAGATCTTGGCTGCGCGCGACCTGTCCCTTTTCGCGCGCCTTCTGGCGGCGGTACGGTGTGGCCTCGTGCTTCTTGTCTCCGGTGCTATCCGCCATCGCCTACCCTGCTCACGCTGTTGTGCTCCCCTCCCCTGCTACCGTGGCCGACGGTACGAAAAGTACGCCGCAATCGCACCAGCATTTTCGCAGCCACGCCGCTGCCTTCCCCGCGCGGAACCGCCGGTTAGGGTCACGGGTCCGCCCCGACGATCCTCTGGCAAGTGCCGACCCAGGTGGAAAGTTCGGCTTGGAAGACGTAGGAGATGCTGCCCACAGTAACAAACAGGAGCATCAGTAACGCCAACGCATTGATATTGAATCCAATGGCTAGGACGTTCAGTTGCGGCAACGTGCGAGCGAGCAGACCGGTGACCAGGTTCGCCAACAGCAGGGCGATTCCCAGGGGTGCGGCCGCCCGGATCGCGATCACGAAAGTGAACCGCAGGACGTATTCGATTTCATGAAACCAGGAATCTTCCACCACGATCTGGCCTACCGGATACCGCGTGAAACTCTCCAGACAGCAGTCCAGCAATTGGCGGTGTCCCCCGATGATCAACAAGATCGCCATAGCCAGCCAACCGAGCATATTGGAAACCACCGGCATCTCCTCGTTGGATCCCGGATCGACCGCGGTGGCCATATCGAAGCCCGCCAGATGCCCCGCCGTTTGACCGGCGATTTGCAAGCAAGAAATGGCCATCAGCATGATGCTGCCCAGCAGCAATCCCAGCAGAGCCTCGACCGCTAAGGCCAGGCCCAGATTCAACAGGTCGCCGGGCATGGGGCCCGCCGTCGGCATGGCCATCGGGGTCAACAGCAGACCGGCGGCGATGGCGATCAACGCACGAATGCGCATGGGAACTGCCGCCGATCGAGTGGGCGGGGCCAGCATCAACGGCGGGCTGATCCGTGCCAACACCGCCACGAATACCCACAAGGGTTGGGTCAACAGGCTGACCAACATGTCGCTCATCCGCATCGCTCTCCCGCCGCAGGGCTCGCCGAGCAATCAGCGAGCGACAACCTGAGGTATTTGCATGAAGGTCGTGCGCGTGTATTCGATCATGGTGTTGGCGATCCATGGCAGGCATAGGACCAGTGCCAACACCATGGCCAAAATCTTGGGAACGGCATTGAGCGTTTGATCCTGAATTTGCGTCAAGGCCTGCAACAAGCTGATGATCAACCCCACCACCATTCCCATCAATAGCAGGGGCGATCCGATCAGCATGGCATTCAGGACGGCTGCCCGCACGAGTTCCACCGCGGCATCGATGTCCATATCGTCCCTTTCGTCAGGCGGCGAGGGTTCCGAAACTTTCCAACAACATCCCCACAACCAAGTGCCAACCGTCGATCAGCACGAACAGCAACAGTTTGAACGGCAGCGAAATCATGGCCGGCGGCAACATCATCATCCCCATGGAAATCGTGACCGAAGCCACCACCAGATCGATCAGCAGGAAGGGCAAGAAGATCTGAAACCCCATCAGAAAAGCGGTCTTGAGCTCACTGAGCATGTAAGCCGGCAGCAACACCCGCAGGGGAACATCCTCGTAGGTAGTCGGTTGGCTGCCTCCGCCGTTGTAGTAGCGATAAAACAAGTGCACGTCGTCGTGGTTGCCCGCCATATCGATCTGGCGAGCCATGAAGGCCCTCACCGGCACGACACCACGGTCCCATGCCTCTCGCAAACTCATCCGCGATCCCGGCGCGGTGTAGGGTGCGATGGCCTCGGTGTAGACCTCGTTCCAAACCGGCGCCATGATGAAGAGTGTCATGAACAATGAAATGCTGGTAATAACCTGGCTGGGCGGTAACTGCCCCGTGCCCAGAGCCTGTCGTAGCAAACCGAACACGACGATAATCCGGACGTAACAAGTCGTCATCAACAAGATGGCCGGTGCCAGGCTGAGGACGGTCAACAGCAGCAAGATTTGAATGCTGCTGGTCAACCCTTCGGGGCTGGTCCAGCGTTGCGGACCCGCCAAAAAGAAATTCTCGTCCTCGCCTCCATCGATCGCTCCTGCCGCGCGCTGGCCGATCGACTGGCTGACCTGATCGATCAGCGCGCCCACTGCCGGCTCTCCTCCCGGCTCGACCTGCCCCGATTGCACTACGCGTGGCGGCTGCCCTTGCGCGAAGCTGGGAACAACCATGCAAACCAGCAACGCCATCAGTACACGGAGGGCTGCGGAGAATCGAACCATCGATCGAACCACCAACGGCCCGCCCTGCAGGATAGCGCCCCACGAGCAAGAACCCCGGCCGGGCGGCAGGTGCTGGGCCCCAAGGTATTGAGGGACAAAGAGTTCAAGTGTCAGGGGACGGGAGAAGGA
>RFIQ01000018.1 GCA_003695565.1 Planctomycetota bacterium
GTGGTGATGATCGAGAACTGCGTGCGCCGGGCATCGCACTACCGACGTACCCACGGCAGCGATCGCGTACCCCTGGGCGTGTTCCAGGAATCGGCCAAGGAGGTTGGCAAACCAATTCTGTTTGCAGGAGGGATCGTCATCATCGTGTTCCTCCCCATCCTCAGTCTGCAGGGGATCGAGGGCAAGATGTTTCGCCCCATGGCGTTTACGTTCATGTCGGCGCTCGCGTCGGCTCTAATCTTGTCAGTGACGGTCATGCCCGTCATGGCGTCACTGTTTCTCGCACGGCGGATTCAGGAAAAGGAAACATGGTTGGTGCGGTGGCTGAAGTCCCTCTACACGCCGGTGCTGACACGGGCCATGCTGCACCCTCGCGGGTTGTTGCTCACCTCCGTCGTCGCGTTCCTGGTCAGTGTCAGCGTAGCAGCCCGCATGGGGATCGAGTTCGTGCCCAAACTCGACGAAGGAGATATCGCCATCCAGGCCACGCGTTTGCCAAGTGTCGCCCTAGAGACCTCCATCGAGATGACTCAGGCTATCGAGCGCTGCTTGCTCCAGTTTCCCGAGGTGGAAACCGTCATCTCCAAGACTGGCCGCCCGGAAATCGCCAACGACCCCATGGGAGTGTACCAGACCGATATCATCGTGCGGTTGCATCCTAAGGAGCAATGGACGGTAGCCACGAAGGAGGAATTGATCGAGGCCATGCATCATGCCTTGACCGAGCAGGTACCGGGTAATGCCTATAGTTTTACGCAGCCGATCGAATTGCGGGTACAGGAATTGGTGGCTGGCGTGCGGTCCGATATCGGGATTAGTCTCTACGGCGATGACATGGACGTGCTGGCCCGCACCGGTGACCAAATCGTCCGCGTCCTGCAACAAGTCCCAGGAGCCGCGGATGTCCAGGCAGAGAAGATCGCCGGCCTCCCCTATTTGCGAGTGATCGTCGACCGCCAGGCACTGGCGCGCTACGGCATTCGCACACGCGATGTGCTCGATACGGTGGCAACGATCGGGGGGGTGGTCGTGGGGCAGGTGTTCGAAGGCCAGCGACGTTTCCCCATGCAGGTTCGGTTGGTTCCCGAGTGGCGGCAGCGGACCGATCAAATCAACAGTCTGCGCGTCGAGGATGCTCATGGACGCCAGATTCCCCTTTCTCAAGTGGCCGAAATTCGCATGGAAGAAGGGCCGGTGGCGATCAATCGTGATGCAGTGCGACGCAGGTTGATGATTCAATGCAATGTTCGCGGCCGCGATCTGGCTGGTTTCGTGGCCGAGGCTCAGGAGGCCGTCGACCGCCAGGTGAATCTGCCGCCGGGGTACATGTTGCGGTGGGGCGGACAGTTCGAGAACTTGCAGGAGGCATCCGCGCGGCTGATGGTGGCGGTGCCAGTGGCCCTGTTGCTCATCTTCACCTTGCTGTACATGACATTCAATTCAGCGCGGTTGGCGATGTTGATTTACTTGAATGTTCCCATTGCAGCCACGGGGGGAATCGTAGCCTTGTGGGCACGGGACATGCCCTTTTCCATCTCCGCCGGAGTTGGCTTCATCGCCTTGTTCGGTATCGCTGTCATGAATGGTGTCGTGCTCATCGAGCACATTCGCCACTTGCGTCACGCCGGACACGACCAGTGGGAATCGGTGATCCAGGGGGCTCGCGACCGTATGCGACCGGTCATGATGACCGCCTCCTGCGGAGCCTTGGGGTTCCTCCCCATGGCAGTTTCCGGTTCGGCAGGAGCGGAAGTCCAGCGTCCCTTGGCGACGGTGGTGATCGGCGGCTTGATTACGTCGACGCTTCTGACTCTGGTTGTGTTGCCCAGCATTTATCGGTGGTTCGAACCGCCCGAACGGGAGCCGGAGGCAGTAGATATGTCCGAATTCGAAGACTGATGCAACTCGGGGCGCTGTCCGATCTCGCGGTGGCTACGTCAGTTCGTATGCATCGCGGCATCTGCCGGCACCGCTGCCCAGCGTTCGTTGGCTTACCCCAGTCGCAGGGCGCCGCATCTATAATGAGCCGAATACCCGAGCTTGTCGTCTTTTCTCTCGCTTCGAACAAGGTCTACCGGCATGGTCCGCGTATGGTTCTATCGCATTGCAGTGGTCCTCCTGGTTGCCATTGGAATTGGAAGCTGGCTGGCCCCCAGCGTGGCTTGGAGCCTGGTTGTGGTGGGGCCGATCCTGCTGGTCGGTTTCTACGATGCGTTCCAGCGCCGACACACCATCTTGCGCAACTTCCCAGTCATCGGCCACTTTCGCTATTTGTTGGAATCGGTGCGTCCCGAGATCCAGCAGTACTTCATCGAATCCAATATCGATGCATTTCCCATCGAACGCGAGATGCGCAGCCTCGTCTATCGCCGCAGCAAAGGGGCTCTGGAAACACAACCCTTTGGCACGCAACGCGACGTCTATCGGGTTGGGTATGAGTGGGTCGCCCATTCGATGCATCCCGTGGAGCCGCTCGAGCACGAGCCCCGCCTGATCATCGGTGAGGGAACCTGCCAGCACCCCTATGCCGCATCGCGATTGAACATTTCCGCCATGAGTTTCGGGGCGTTATCACCCACAGCTATTCGCGCCTTGAACGCTGGCGCAAAGATTGGTAAATTCGCCCACAATACTGGAGAGGGCGGCATTTCGCCTTACCATTTGCAAGGCGGCGACCTGATTTGGCAGATCGGTACCGCCTATTTCGGCTGTCGGACCGATGACGGACGTTTTGATCCGGAACTGTTTGCCGAGGCTGCCCAGCGCCCGGAGGTCAAGTTGATCGAGCTGAAACTGAGCCAGGGGGCCAAGCCGAGCCACGGTGGGGTCTTGCCGGGTCATAAGGTCACGCAGGAGATCGCCGAAATTCGCCGGGTTCCAGTGGGGCAGACGATCATTTCGCCGCCGCGTCACAGCGAGTTCAGCACGCCCGTCGGGATGTTGAAGTTCATTGCCCGCATGCGCGAGTTGTCGGGTGGGAAGCCGGTGGGGATGAAATTATGCGTCGGATCACGAATCGAATTGTTAGCGATATGCAAGGCGATGGTCGAGACGGGCCTGCTGCCCGATTTCATCACCGTGGACGGGGGCGAAGGCGGAACCGGGGCAGCGCCGCTGGAATTCACCAATTCGATCGGTATGCCAGCCCGCGATGGATGGGCCCTGGTCCATGCTGCCTTGGTCGGCGCGGGATTACGGGAAAAGGTGGTCATTCTGGCCAGCGGCAAGATTCTGACCGGTTTTCATATGATTCGTGCTATGGCGCTGGGAGCCGATGCATGTTATTCGGCTCGCGGCATGATGCTGGCTCTGGGGTGCATCCAAGCATTGCGGTGCAACAACAATACGTGTCCGACAGGCGTCGCAACCCAGAATATGGCCCTGTATCAGGGGTTGGATGTGCCGGACAAGACCCAGCGAGTCGCCCGCTTCCATGCGGCCACGATTCGCAGTTTCCTGGAGATCCTCAGCGCAATCGGTACGCCGGATCCTCGGCAAATTCGGCCCGAGATCTTCTTTCGGCGGGTGACTGATGCACGCGTGCGTTCCTTTGCCGAAATGTATGACTTCCTGAGTCCCGGGTGCCTGGTCAATGGCGACGGTGCGCCCGGCGCATGGCAAAGCGATTGGAACAAGGCCCGCCCCGACAGTTTCGAAACTGCCGGATCAACCACGTGATCGGTCAACCAAGGTGGTCCGCAAACCGGCGTTGCAGGCACTCCATGGCAGTCTGTCCATCCTCGCTGCGGACGACCACGTTGACGCGCAACTCACTGGTGCTGATCATCTCGACGTTGATGTTGGCAGCAGCCAGAGCTTCGAAGATCCCGATGGCCACGCTAGTATGGCTCCGCAGACCGATGCCGCTGACCGATAGTTTGGCGATCGAGTCGGTGCACTCGACGGACCGCACCGCATGTTGTTGTTGCAATTGTTCGGCGACGGCTCGCCCCGGTTGCAATTGGTTGCGTGGGATGGTGAAGCTGATACTGGTTTCCCCGGCCACACCGTCGCAGCTTTGCACGATCATATCGACAAAGATGCCTGCGGCGGCAACCGCTTCGAATACGCTGGCGGCCAGCCCGGGCGCGTCCGGTACGCCCATCAGCGTGATCCGCGCCTGGTCGTCGCTGAGCGTGATGTCGCTGAGAGTCAGTTGTTCCATGTCCGCTTTTTGCAGATCATGAACCAGCTTCTCGATATCCGCCTCGGTGGTCGTTCGCCGGGGCAGGTCGTCCCACTGGCAGGCATCGGGCGGGCGGCAGTGCAAGGCGAATTCCTTGTGGGCCGCGCGCAGGGCTGGCAGGGCGTGGGGGCGATCGACCAGCACGGAAATCTTGATCTCGCTGGTGGTGATCATTTGAATGTTGATTCCTGCGTTGGCCATAGCCCTAAACATCCGCTGAGCCACACCGGTTTGCTTAGCCATGCCCAGACCCACGACCGACACTTTCGACACGGCGTCGTCGGATGTAAAACCCAGCGCGCCTACCTCGGCGACCGCTTGTTCGACTACCCGCAATGCGGACTTGAGTTCCTCCTGAGGTACGGTGAAGGAAATGTCGGCCCGTTCATCGAGTCCCACGTTCTGCACGATCATGTCCACGGTGACCTTGGCCTGGTCGAGCATGCGGAAGATGGTGAAACTCTTGCCGGGTTGGTCGGGTACGCCGCGGATTGTGATCCGGGCTTCGTCGCGCGTCATGGCAGCCCCGCAAACCGGAGCCGAAGGGGATTCCGAATCGGCGACGATCAACGTGCCTCGCGTATCGCTGAAGCTGCTCCGCACGTGGATCGGCACGCCATATTTCTTGGCGAACTCGATGGAGCGGTTGTGCATCACTCCAGCCCCCAAGCTGGAGAGTTCGAGCATTTCGTCGTAACTGATCTTGGATAACTGGCGAGCCTCCGGGAGTTGTCTCGGGTCTGTGGTATAAACACCGTCGACATCGGTATGGATTTCGCACGCATCGGCATGCAAAACCGCCGCCAGGGCCACTGCGGTCGTGTCGCTGCCGCCGCGGCCAAGCGTGGTGATGTTGAAATCCTCATCGATTCCCTGGAAACCTGCCGCGACGACAATGTTTCCCTCTTCCAGCAAACGCCGTATGCGGTCAGCTGCGATGCTGCGGATGCGCGCCTTGGTAAACGAGCTGTCGGTACGGATTCCCATCTGGGCGCCCGTCAGACTGACCGCTTTGTATCCCAACGCATCGACAGCCATGGCCATCAAGGCCACGCTCACCTGCTCGCCCGTCGACAGTAGCATGTCCATTTCTCGGGCTGGCGGCGTTTCGCTGATCTGCTTCGCCAGATCGATCAAGTGGTCGGTGTTGTGTCCCATGGCGCTGACCACCACCACGACTTGATTGCCCGCCTGCTGGGCGCGCACCGCCTTGCGGGCCGCCGCCATGATCTTTTCTGGATCGGCTACGCTCGTGCCGCCGAACTTTTGAACTACCAAGGGCATGTCGAAAGAATCCTCGAATCCAAGTTGTTTCCGATTGGGGCCTCCCGGCCAAGACGACCGCAGCAACGTGTTGGTTACCAATCACCACGAACAAATGCCTCCATCATCTCCCATCCGCGTTCGAACGCGCGTGGGGAGGCGCTGGCGGCAACCTCGTCGTAGGTCGCACCCGAGGCCGGTATGCCTGTGCCACACACGGCCAACGGAACCATCCCATGGCTATGCTTCTTCGTCGCACAGGGAGTCGGATGGTCGGGGAGAATCAACAGACGGTATTCGCCAAAAGATGCCAACCTTTCGTGCAGTGGTGCAACGATGTGCTGGTCAATGGCTTCCAAGGCCTTGATTTTCTCTTCGTGCCTCCCCTCGTGAGATGCCTCATCGGTGGCCTCCACGTGGACGCAAACGATGTCGAAATTCTTTAGCGCCTCACAAGCCGCCGCCCCTTTACCCGCATAATTCGTATCCAGGTACCCCGTGGCACCAGCCACCGAGATGCAATCCCATCCCATCAAGTGCGCCAGGCCACGCAGCAAATCGACCCCGGTGATCATGGCACCCCACAGCCCGAAACGGGAATGAAAGGAGGGCAACGCCGGGCTCCGCCCCTGTCCCCACAGCCATACGTTGGTCGCCGGACGTTTGCCTGCCGCAATCCGTCGTTGGTTGACGGGGTGGTTGGCAAACACTTCGACCGAACGCCGCATGATGTCGGTCAGCAGATCGCTGCCAGGCCCCCGCGGATAGTGGTCGGCGACGGGCAGATCGGTCAGGTCATGCGGGGCCCACGTCCGCGTATCCTCGGTAAACGGCGCGGGTGCCTGGGGCGTTCCGCGGACGAGCATCAAATTTCGGTAGCTGACTCCAGGGACGAATTCGATGGCCGGGTTGTCCACTGCTTGGGACAGGTCGGCGAGCAGTTCGGCCGACTCCTGCGTTGAGATGTGGTCGGCCGTAAAGTCGACCATGATCTGTTCCTCGATGGTCACCATGTTGCAGCGGACCGCCCAGTCTTGCGGGCCCAAACGAATGCCCTGGGCGGCAGCTTCAATCGGTGCGCGGCCGGTAAAGTACTTGTTCGGGTCGTAGCCGAACAGGGTCATGTTGGCCACCTCGGAACCGGCCGGGAGATGCCGTGGCACGTTATCGGTCCTGGCCACCACGCCCTGTTGGGCCACTGCGTCCATATGCGGGGTGTTGGCCGCTTGCAGGGGCGTTCTTCCGCCCAGTGCGTCGATCGGCAAGTCCGCGCAGCCGTCCGGAATGATGATGGCGTATTTCATGGCACCCGTCCTCAACTGGTCATGTGGTCATTCATGACGCGCATCCGGACCGCGTTCGGATTAACGACGTCCAATTGGGTTATCTGTTCGACGGCTTGGCGGGCTGCTCCCTCGGGCGCTTCGTGGGTCATGATCACCAGAGGCACCGTTCCGTCCTGCAATTCGCTTCGATCGGGCTCGTGCTGGATGATCGAGGCTATGGAGATGTTCCAGTTACCCAACACAGTCGTGATCTTGGCCATCACCCCAGGGCGATCCTGAACCTGGAACCGCATGTAGTACCGGCCCGGCAAGTCGTCGTCGGGGCGCATTGCGACCGGGCTCTCTCGCTGACTCCACAATTCCAATGTCCGAAAAGTAATCGGGGTTCTACCGACCGCCACGTCGATCATGTCCGCCACGACCGCCGATGCAGTCGGCATTTGACCGGCCCCCTGTCCATGAAAGAAAACGTCTCCCACGGCATCACCAATCACATTGATGGCGTTGTAATTGGCACGCACTTCCGCAAGCGGAATTCCGATTCGAATCAACGTCGGAGCAACGCTGAGTTCCAATCCGGCCGGGACCAGCCGCGCGTGCGCGATCAGTTTGATGCGATACCCCAATTCCTTAGCGAACCGCATGTCTGTCGTGCTCAATTGATCGATCCCCACACGCGGAATGCGGCTCCAGTGCACCCTGGCGCCAAAGGCCAGGTGGGCCAGAATGGCCAGTTTCTGTGCCGCGTCCGTGCCGTCGACATCCATGGTTGGATCTGCTTCTGCGAATCCGCGACGTTGCGCTTCGGTGACCGCTTGATCGTACTCCCAACCCTGTTCGTCCATTTGCGAGACGATGAAATTGCTGGTGCCGTTCAAGATGCCCTGCATGCCCAGAATCTGGTTGGCGGAAAAGCACTGGCTGATGTTCGTGATGATCGGCACGCCACCAGCCACCGCAGCCTCGAAGGCAATACAACGTCCCAGCGCCCGAGCGCGATCGAACAACTCGCCCCCATGTTCGGCCAGCAGGGCTTTGTTGGCTGTCACTACGTCTTTGCCGGATTCCAACAGCGCCAGCATGATCGTTCGTGCCGGCTCCAAGCCACCAATCAACTGAGCCACGACTTCGATTTCCGGGTCCTCCAGCACGTCCTCTATCCGATCGGTGAGAACGCCCGCCGGAAGGTCGCAATCGCGAGATCGTCGCAAGTCGCGCACGACGGCTTTTTCCAGCCAGAGCGTCCGCCCCGCATGGCGCGCCGTCCGGTCTCCGTGATCCAGCAGCAACCGGGCTACACCGGTACCTACAGTCCCCAGTCCGACAATCGCGACTTTGGTTTTCTCCATGTCCCAACAACTTTCGTCTGATACCAACGACCGGCTGCGATCCCCCAGCTACGCCGAATCGGCTCAGGTAGAGGGACCAATGGCCGCGCAAAGAAAACGCCTAAGCCCCAAATTGCAACGGACTTAGGCGATTCGTGTTCGGGCCACTCAAAGTAGCGGAGGAGGGACTCGAACCCCCGACACGCGGATTATGATTCCGCTGCTCTAACCAGCTGAGCTACTCCGCCTCGAATGTAGGCACCCTCTGCCCACCCCGCGGGGGCCGATTACGAACCCGGCGCCGTGCACCCCAAACCGCACCTCGGAACTGGCCACCTATTGGTTGGGGACCGTCGGATGCAACGTGCCGCAGGGATTGCTCCAAGTGTGCCGAGTGGAAACGGTCCTGTAAAGGGGTTTTCCCCGCAAATTCTACGCAGGCTATGTCAGAATCGGCTCGCCACGGTTCACCTTGGTTCGTCTGCGATCCAAATCGGTCGCAAGCGGTTGGCAACAACCGCCACGCCGGCCGATGCCCGCCGCCCCCCGGCAGCCCGGCGGAATCAGGCGGCACGATTGAAAGTCTCGGCCAGGTCGGGGCAGATCAAATGGCAAATCCGCTCGAATTCTTCCGCATTGGCAAAGGTAATCGTGATCTTGCCCCTTCCACGCGCATTCTGGCGAACCTCCGTCTTGGTCCCCAGAGCCAATCGCAATTGCTGCTCGATCGCGGCCAGTTGGGGGGACACGCGTTTGCGCCCGCCGGGTACCTTCCTGTCGGTCACGCCGGCCTCCTCGTCCGCCAGGTGTTGGCTGACCCGCCGTTCGGTTTCCCGGACACTCCAGCTCTCGTCGATGATCTGACGGGCAAATGCCAACTGCAGGTCCTCGTCCCCCAAGGGCAACAGCGCGCGCGCGTGGCCGGCCGTCAGTCGCTCTTGTTGGATCCACTGTTGGATTTCCTCCGGCAACTCCAGCAGCCGCATCAGATTAGCGATCGTACTGCGATCGATCTTCAGCCGCTTGGCCAGGTCTTCTTGCGTACACTTGTGCTGGTCGATGTATCGCCGGAACGACATCGCCTTCTCGATGGCGTCGAGGTCCTTTCGCTGCAAGTTTTCCACAATGGCCAACTCCGCGACCAGCCGATCGTCGGCATCGCGAACTTCAGCGCGAATCTTGTCCAACCCCGCATGGATGGCAGCCCGTAGTCGGCGTTCACCGCTGATCAGTTGAAAACGATCACCGACGCGTCGAACCAAAATCGGTTGCAGTTGGTCATGCTCGCGGATGCTCTCGGCTAGCGCCGCGATTTCCTGTTCATTGAATTTGCGGCGTGGCTGGAATGGGTTGTTGTCGATTTCGTAAACGCTCAGCTCGAGCGTCGTACCGGCGGGTTTGACTGCGTCCAACGGCACGGCACCAGTCACGCTCGTGCGCTGAGCCGCAGGAGAGGGACTGGCTGACGATTTCCGGGGGACAGCGGATGATGCGGACGAATCGGCACCGGCGGAACCGTCGGCTGCACCCGGTCGGGGGCCCGGTGCGGACAAGGAGCCTTCTTCCTCGAGCGGTGTGCCCAGCAGCGCCGCCAACCCTTTTCCCAAACGCCGATCCTTAGACACGTTCCAGTACCTCCATGCACAATTCCAAGTACGCACGACAACCGCGCGATCGCGGAGCGTAATCCATAACGCTCAATCCATGACTGGGGGCTTCGGAAACCGCCACGTCTCGTGGAATGACGGTTTCGAAGACGATTTCTCCGAAAAACTCGCGAACCTCTTCATCCACTTCCCGAGTCAATTCGAGAACCGGATCATACATGGTCAGCAGGATTCCGCCAAAGGTCAATCTGCCACCGCCCTCCTGCATTATTTTGCGAATTACGTGAATCATCTGGGTCAGCCCTTCCATGGCGTAATACTCGCATTGGATCGGCATCAGTACTTCCGTACTGGCCGCCAATGCAGCTTGGGTCAACTGTCCCAACGATGGCGGGCAATCGATAATCACGTAATCGAACGATGCCATACCCAGGTCCAGGTTCTGCCGTAGCACTTCCGATCCGCGAGTCTCGCCCCGTTCGATCTGGTCGATATCCACAAAACTTCGGCTGCCCGGCAGTAGTAACAGGTTTTCCCATCGGGTGGCTTGGGTGTTCTCGTGCAGTGAGTTGTGCAGCAAGAGGGGGTGGGCAGCCGCTGGCGCAGCCCCGATACCCGTCGTGGCGTTGCATTGAGGATCCAGATCGACCAGCAGGGTTCGCTCCCCCGCACGAGCCAGACCGACGGCCAGGTTGATTGCCGTGGTGGTCTTGCCCACACCCCCTTTCTGGTTTGCAATGCACAGGATTCTTGCCATGCTCGCCTAATGCCCGTGCGCTGCATCGAGCGCAAACGACAAAGAGTTACGTTGCTCTACCTCGCATCACAACCGCTCGGACCGCGCCGCAAGGAATGCCTCGCGGCATCCAAGGCCAGGGGACTCGGACGCCTACCGGCCGACGGCGTCTTCCAGCGGCCGGACGTGCGGGCAGATTTCACGTATGTCCTCTGGCCATAGCGACCAAACGGGCGTCCGGGCCAGGACTTTGCGGTGAAACTTCTGCAATGCCTCACTGCGTTTTTCCTCGGACAATTTCTGCCGGATTTCTGCTTGAGCCTCTTCGAATGGCGTATGGTGTTCCGGGACGCGCTCCAACACCTCGATGATATGCATGCCAATGTCGTCTTCGATCACCTGACTCAGCCGTCCCAGCGGAATCGAGAAGATGGCACGGTCCAATGGCTGTGATTTCAAACTGCCTTTGCGCGTCCAATCGTAGACGCCGCCCTGCTCTGCAGTGTAACCCTCTGAGTATTGCCGTGCGGCCGCTTCGAACGGCAGGCCTCCCAGGTATACCTGGTTGCCGAGCTCCTTGATGCGTTGCTCGACTTCCTCGCGTGATGCGTGACGGTCGAACCGGATCGTCAGTTGGCGCCAACGAGCCTGGGCCGGGACGAACCATTCGTCCGTGTGCGTTTGGTAATAATCCCACAGCTCGTCCAGGCTGACCTCGAATTCACTGGGAACATACTTGCGTTCCAACTCCTGCGCGATGGCCTGCTCGATGAACTGCCGCTTCATCGTGGCTAGTGACATCGATTTCTCGCGCAGTTTCAATTCCAGGTCGCGCAGGTTCGTCACCTCGTTCTGTTTCATCAGAACGGGTACTTGTCGTTCGTGAAAGATTTTGGAGGCTCGGGTGCTGACCTGCTTCTTCATGGCCTGGATTTCTTCCGGCGCTGCGTTGCCGGCCATGTCGCGAAAGAACTCCTGATACATCGCTTTGATAACGATGTATTGCTTCAGCACTTGACGGGTAAGCTGTTGACGCACCTGGTCTTCCGCCCGCTTGTCCGGTAAACGATCGCGGTTGGCCTCAACGATTGGTTCCACAAAACCGGCCAGGTCACCTGCGAGTACATGCTCGGTGCCGACTACGGCAATCAAGCGGGCCGCATCGAATTCGGTGGGCTCTTTCGACGCACGGGAAACCGGAGTTTGCAAATGCGGTAAGCTGCCGGATGGACGCACTGAAGACACCGTTTGGGCAGGGACGTTCTTTTCGGTCGCGGCGTTTCCTGCCAAGGGACCACGCATCGATCGGAGTTGGTCCAGCCGCGGTGGAGGTGGAAGGAGGATGGGGGAGGAAGCCGACTGCGAGACCGAGGCCGTGCCGGCAGCCGGTGGTTGCGGCGGAGACTGCGGTCCGTTCGGCACCGTCCTGGCTTCCCGCGTCGCTTCCACGTCCGGAGAAGGCACGGTTCGTGAACCTTGGGATTCGGATCCGGCCATGGAGCTCGGCGGTGGTGGTAAGGACTGGATACGCCGCCCCTCGTTCGGTTGCCTCGCCTTCAACGAGCCGGGAGAGGCCGGAGCGGTGGCCCAATAAGTCTGGCCAGCGCAAGGGGATACCCCGGCAATCGTCAAGGCAAGGCCCAATAGCCACCCGCTTAGTTTGTCTCGGCACATGAACTGGATCCATCCATGGTTGCATCGATCGTGCGATATTGTTTTGTCTTAGCTATTTTTGGGGCTGTGAAGCAAGCCCCATATCCTGCATCCATTACTCAACCCCATACGCGCCTGCGGGTGGAATCAGTTCGCCGCCTAGAGATCCCAACCGCACGGTGGGCAAGAAGCGAGGCTCGATGTTAAACGTGAACGATACGTTGTCGCGCCCATGATCGATGTTCAGCCCCAGCCGCACCAAGGCGGATTCTCCCACCCTGGTCAGCGCGAGCGATTGACCAATACTTCCCGTTCGAGCGAAATCAAACGCGGCGCCGCCGTTGAAGATCCACTTTTCATTCATGCGGTAATTGACGTAGCCGTTCAGTACATTCGCACTGATCGGGCCTTCCAGGGATAGCATGCCAATATAGGCATCGCCACGACCAGGCCGGCTGATTTGAAACCCGCCCGAAACCGTCTTGAGGCCCTGGGAGAACACGTCGGCGTATCCGTCGGAAAGGAAGGTAACCCGATCTCCGATGTGATACCGAAAGTCGTAACGAAAACCGCCCACATCCTCGCCGAAATTATCCCGCTGAGCCCGAGGGAAATAGATCAAGCCAGCGTTGAACGAAACCAGGTCTACAATCCGCTCACGGCCCGGCAGACCTCGCTTGGTTTGAATTCTGTTGTTGACGCTCAAGTGCCACTGCAACAGGTCGTCGACCACCTCCGGCGAACCGGCCGTGACCCAACGCTGCATGCCACTGCGCAACGCATACCCTCGTTCGTCGAATTCCGGCGGCAGTGTGCCCCCGAACGTGTTGAATATCATTCGGCGGCGAAAGTGCTCCTGGGCGTTGTCGTCAAGCGGGTCGTACAATGGAAAACGACTCAGGTCGCGCGACGAATCGGCATAAAAGAAGTCGGATTCCAACGAGACTTTATGGGCCAAACCACGCAGATCGAATAACCGGTTCTCGACGTTGGGATACACACGCCATAACGGTAGCGTCGTCCGGACGCCAGCCTGTCCGGTTACTCTGGTGACGTCGCTTTGCGATACATCCTCTTTCCAATACCCTGCTTCACCCGAGACATAAGGCACCACCTTCATGCCGCCAAACTGCAGTGGCAGGGAAAGTTCCTGCCGCGTCAGCGCCCGCAACCCTTCGCTGTCCGTCTCCCAGGGAAGCAGGGCAAACTTGCTGGCATCGACCGGATCGATCGGTGTGGTGGCCACTCGCTGGTGCGCATACCCGATACTCGCCTTGGCGTTCCACGTCGCTCTGCCTCCCCATAGGTCCTGGGCCAGCCAGTGGTAATCGAGTCGGGGCAACCATTCGCTCTCCGTAAAGAATTCGTTGATGCGCGCCTGGCCGCGTATGTCGAGCAGACGGTTTCCTTGGTAATTGGAAAACAGGAACCCTGTTGTGAGGTCCTTCTCCTGTTCCCATTCATTTTCGAAATACTGCTCGAGAAAGTTTCGATCGCTGATCCAACCGACTTCAGTGCTCAGCACGGTGTCCGGTGAAAAGAACATGCGGGTGCGCGCGAGGCTCCGACCCCTCGTGCTCTCCTCGGGCGTTAGTGAAGAACGGTCAAGCCCCAAGTTGTCTCGTCCACTGTCGGCGATGAACCAGGCATCGCTGAATCCAATCGCTGGTATGCCGAACAACGGGAGTGGGCGATTGAAGTCGAGACGATAACCCGCGGCCGGACCGCGATCCGACAAATAGTCTGTCGACAGCCTTAGACGCGTTCCTTCGATGGGGCGAATTCCCAACAATTGGTATGCATCCCATTCCACGAACACCTGCGTGCCGAAAATCGTATCGTTCTTGGCTTTGATGCTGGTGACATAGAAGCTGGGCTCACGCAAATCCGTTTCGATCGTAGGCCAATAGAATACTGGTATCCCCGCAAAATAGACATGGTTGCCGCGTGCCGAGGCACGCAACCCAGTGTCCACATCGGAGGCAATGGGACTGAATGCGGTCAAGTCCGACGCCGTTCGTTGATCCTGGAATTCGACGCGTTGCGATTGCAACCAATAACGCGGCACGCCCAATCGGCTGCTGGTAACAGCCGCACCATAGGCTCGCATGTTTTGTGCATCAAGCTGTTGAAGCACATCGGCCTTCAACCGCAACAGGCCTTGATACTGTGGAACAGGAGTCAGCACTTCAGCGCTCAGGACCATTCCGTACTGGCTGGCGATGTTGTAGTACATCCGATCGGCGTAGATCACACGATTGCCTTGGCTGAATACGATATTTCCCTCCAAGTACAGCTCGATGGGGCGGTCAGGGGACGAGACGAAACCCGATTCCAGGTTCATCGGGCTGTCCGAACGGACCCATACCACTGCATTATCGGCCTCCAATGTTACGGCCGCGTTACCGAGCAACTCAGCCGCCCCCCCAACTCCCGAGGAGGGCTGAACAACCAACTTGAATCCCCCTTTGATCTGCCCAATGGACTCGCCACGAGAGGCGTCGAACTGAAATGAAATCTCTGGGGGAATGCTGCCGCGGGGATAGAACTGAATTGCCTGCAATTGATTCGTACCGATTACCGGTGGTTGCATAGTCGGCTGCAGCGAAGTCTGAGGCGTTGGCAGCCGCGAGTTGGGGCCGGTCGTGACCTGAGGCGTGATGGGGGGGGCCAACGCGGCGGCGGACGTCAGTGCAGCGTTCTGTCGAGAGGGAGAATCCCATGCCGTGGCTCCCGGCAATGTAGGGATGCCGGACTGCCCAAGCGATTGCCCAGATTCCAACCGAGGGGAGACGTTGAGCAACGGAGGGGCTTGCAGTTCCACTGCCGAACCATCCGGAGCACCAGCCGTACCAGCAACGAGGTAACGATTGGAGTTGTTCCCGAAAGGGGGCGTCCCAGTCGCGGACGACTGCCCCGACAGGCCCCAATCGAAATAGGGAATGTCATAGCGAGTGACCTGCCGGTCGAAATCCAGTTCGACAGCGTGAACACTGAACAGGCGTCCTACCCATCGGTCATCCTGAAGGGTAAAGCCGTCGTGCTCGATTTGTACGTTACCGCTCAGCAGCACCAGGACCTTTGCCGGCGACTCGTTGCCAACCTCTCTTTGCCGGTCCACCCACAATACAATCTCATCGGCCTGGGCGCGAAACGTCCCCTGTTGGAGAACGCATTGCCCCTCCAATGCGAGAACGTCGTAGGCTCCGCGCTCTGTTTGGGCAAACGTCTCGCCACGTACGAATATACGCAGTGCAGGATCGGTTTGCGGTAAGCGCACCTCCGCCGCCCCGGCCAGGGCCATGGATGCAACCAAGCCTCCCAACCACGAAGCCAGCAACGCCGGGGTCAGCATTGGTCCGTTCAACGATCGTCCTCTTCCTTGAGCACGTTGCACCAACAAGCTTCCAGATTTCCCAAACGTTTACCGGCCTCCCAAAGTACATTCCGCCATCCGCTTATAGAAAACCGCCCCCTCCCCCCGTCAATCCCACTTCATGGACAGGCAATGTAGTTGACCGATGGAATCGTTTTTTGTACCCTGAGCGGTTAGTTGGATTCGGTTCGACCAGAGGAGGCGA